>JAVCCE010000008.1 GCA_030765645.1 Candidatus Hinthialibacter antarcticus
AGCAGAGTTGGACCCATGCCTGAT
The DNA here is from genome assembly GCA_030765645.1 of Candidatus Hinthialibacter antarcticus. Classification (NCBI taxonomy): domain Bacteria; phylum Candidatus Hinthialibacterota; class Candidatus Hinthialibacteria; order Candidatus Hinthialibacterales; family Candidatus Hinthialibacteraceae; genus Candidatus Hinthialibacter; species Candidatus Hinthialibacter antarcticus. The sequence continues at coordinate 25 of JAVCCE010000008.1, forward strand.
ACAGCGAAAGATCAAGAATTTACGAAAAAGCGTCAAAAAAACGCAATTCAATTTGTGATAAAGTATCCAAATACCGGAAGAACCATATTTTCCATTGACAATCCCCTCTTCTTGAAGTGTAATTATGTTCACTTCTAAAATCGAAGGAGAAAACGATGACGTGGAAAGAACTACTCACAAACGAAATTGAGAACGCGTACCGATGTGCAAACGTCCTCATCGACATCGTCGGCGATGAAGATTTATCCTGGAAGCCGTCTCAAGGCGAAAATTGGATGACCACCGGGCAACTGCTGAAACATATCACCGAATCATGCGGGATGTGTATGAAAGGCTTCGTGACAGGCGACTGGGGCATGCCGGAAGATTTTGATCCAAGCAAAATGTCCGGCGAGAATATGCTGCCGCCCGCAGAAACAATGGCGACCGTCGAAAGCGTCGCCGCAGCCAAGCAATTGTTAGCGCAAGACAAACAGCTCGCGTATGACATGCTGAATTCGGTCAGCGAAGAAGATATTGATACCCGGCTCGTCACCGCCCCCTGGGACCCGACCGAAGTCAAACTCGGCCTGCAATTGCTTTCAATGATTAACCACTTAGTCCAACACAAAGGCCAATTATTTTACTATCTCAAATTGCAGGGCAAGCCTGTCAATACATTCCAATTATATGGAATGACGCTACCAGAATAAGAAGCCGATTCTATAAATGCCGCAGGGGATTGGGTGCAGCGGCTTTCGTAGTCAGCGGCAATAAGCCGCGACGAAGACAAGCGAAACCCAACCCCTGCGGTATTTCATTATTGAATCCAGCATTTAACCCAGCGTCATAAATTTCAGGCAAACGGGTTTATGCGCCTCAAACGTCGCGCCTGTCGGCTTGAGTTTGCCGCTTTGTTGGTCGATTGAAAATACCACCACGGAGTTGCTGTCCTGGTTCGCCGCTAACAAGAAACGCCCTGAAGGATCAATCACAAAGTTGCGCGGCGTCTTGCCCATCGTCGATTGGTGTTGAATCAGCGTCAATTCACTCTTTGCTTCATTGTATGAATAGACCGCGATGCTGTTGTGTCCCCGGTTAGAACCATACACAAACTTGCCGTCGCTTGAGACATGAATATCCGCGCAGGAATTGTTGCCGTTAAAGTCATCCGGCAAAGTGGATATAGAATTTAACGGATGCAACGCTCCGCTTTTGGCGTCAAAATGAAAAACCGTGATCGTCGAATCCAACTCGTTAATCACAAACGCCGCCTTGCCGTTCGGATGAAAATCAATATGGCGCGGCCCGGCGCCGGGCTTTAATTTTGCAAACGGCGGATCATTCGCCGTTAAGGCGCCGGTCTTCTGGTCAATTTTATAGATCATCACTTTGTCGATGCCCAAGTCGCAAACATAAGCGAATTGGTTGTCTGGCGATATATAAATGCAATGCGCGTGCGGGCCTTTTTGCCGCCCCGGATTCACGCTGGAGCCTTCATGTTGAATCGCCGAAACCGGCTCGCCCAATCGTCCATCGGCTTCAATCGGGTACGAACAGATGTTGCCGCCCGAATAATTCGCGACCATCGCCCATTGGCCCGTTGTGTCAATGCTGACGTAACAAGGAGCACCGCCCCGGGTGGGTTGATGATTGAGCGCCGTCATCGCGCCGCTTTTTGCGTCCAACGAAAACGCCGTCAACCCACCGCCTTTTTCGCCTTCAAATTCGCCGACTTCATTCACGGCATAAACAAATTTTTTATTGGGATGCACCGCCAGATAGGATGGATTCACCGCTTCGCCCACCGCCAGTTGCGTAAACGACGTACAGTCTTCATCCACGCCAAACACATGCACGCCCTTGGCGTCGTTTGAGGTATACATCCCAACGAAGAGCAGAGATTTCATTGCTTTCTCCTCAACGGCAAACGTAGGCAGCGTGGATACAAGCGCCGCTCCAGCAGTGTGAGCAACAAAGGCGCGTCGGGAATAAGTGGTCATAATTGGCTCCATTTATCATCCATTTTTTTGATAATTCAGTTTACTATGATTCTTCTCTATCAGATAAACACAAACAAAACAAAGCCGCAGGGGATTAGTTGGAGCGGCTTTGCGTCTCCATCATAACGAATCCTTCGCCAGAAAAATACGCTTGCCCATTGTGAATTGATTTTTTTTCGTTTATCCGGTAAATAAGGACCGACATTGATGGATGAGCATGATTTTGATTCCGAAAATATATCCCGACCTATCAATAAATGACAAACCAATTCAGGCATGGATGCAACTCTGTGAGCGCCTGTGCACAAGGGCCTGAAAGCCCGCACTGAAGCGAGCAGAGTTGCGCCCATGCCAAATGCAGCAAAATAAAAAAAGTATCCAAGTTACGGAAGCACGTTTTTTTGTGATAGGTTGGCTGCAACTCCGTATAGATACATGAACCAAAGGCGAAAAATTTGATTTGAACATCTTTCTTCCCGGTCATAGCGAACCAATATTCACGCTGGAACAAGTGGAGGCGCCCAACAAAAACGTCATCATCCAACTGCCGGAAATACCGGAATAGATTGCGAATCATATTTGATGAAAAAGCCGAACCCGTTTAACGATTCGGTTCGGCTTTTTTCGTTTTCCTCGTCCCCCACTAGACGCGCCCCGCTACAATATTCAATACTAATATCTCGATTTGATTTTTATTTTTATTCGACTTTTGGAGAGCGTCATGAAACAAATCCTCATACCCATCTGCCTGATTTTCGCCTTGACCACATTTGCAGCCGACAAACCACCCGTTTCATTTGAAGTCCACTCCATCGACGATAACGCCGAAATGTGGTGGGCGCGCGCATTCGCTGATATTAACAATGACGGGCTGCTCGACATCGCTTTACAGAACAACAACGCACGCGGCGGGTGGCTGGGTTGGCTCGAAGCCACTGACGGCGGCAAACAATGGCAGCGTCATATCATCGCAGAAACCGCGCCCAACGACGGAACGTTCGCCAGCGGCGACCTTGAAGCAGGCGACATCGACGGCGACGGCGACATTGATATTATCGGCGTCGCGCACCCCGGCGAGTGGGATGAAGGCAGCGCCCCATCAACAGTCTATTGGTATGAAAACCCTTCCTGGAAAGCGCACAAAATCGGCGGCGCCCCCGCCTTCATCAAAGATTTAAACCTGATCGACTTTAATCAAGACGGCAAACTCGATCTCTGCTCGACTGTGTTCGTCACCAACACGCTGACAGTGTTTCGCCAGGATTCTCCTGATAAATGGACGACGGTGCAGAAAATTAAAGTCGCAAATCTGCATGAAGGCATGGACGCAGGCGACATCGACGGAGACGGCGACAACGACATTGCCGCCGACGGCTATTGGCTCGAAAGCCCCGGCGGCAATCTCGAAGCCGAGTGGACGATCCACGAGATCAATCCGCGTTGGCACACCCAAGACGGCGATTGGTCGCGCAACGCCACCAAAAATTTCTGCCGTGACATCGACGGCGACGGACGCGCCGAAGTGTTTATCTCCCATTCAGAACGCAGCGGTTATCCGGTCGCCTATTACAGTGCGAAAGACCCCAAAAAAGGCCCATGGACCGAACACGTTTTAGTCAAAGATTTGTCATCCGCACATACCTTACAGATTTTCGATTTTGACAACGACGGCGACCAAGACGTGCTGACGGGAATCAACATGAACCGCGCCAAAGCCCTCGAACTGACTTCGTTCCCTGTTTATTTGTTGATTAACCAAGGCGACAACAAAACTTGGACCAAACAGACGCTAACAAATGAAGGAATCTATAACGGACAAGCAGGCGACATCGACGGCGACGGCGATTATGACATCGTGCGCCTTCAAACCCACGATGGAACAAAACTAGAAGTGTGGATGAACCAAACCAAATAAAAAATGGGGCATCCGGTAAGTGAGTACTTACATTGATGGATGGCCATAATTTTGATTCAGAAACAGGCTCCGGCATTTCAAAAATTGATAAACCAACCAGGCTTGGGTGGAACTCTGGGAGCGCCTGTGCATAAGGGCCTGAAAACCCGCACTGAAGCGAGCAGAGTTGTACCCATGCCACATGCAGCAAAATCCCAATTCAATGTATAAAAAAGCATCCAATTAACGGAAGAACCATAAATCTGTTTTTTAACCGTGTAATCCTGCTACAATATTCTCTGGCGGTTGATCGAGGAACGTTTCGGACGTTAGGCGGACGGCCTGAGATGCACTATCTTGGGTTGCACCATCCCCTTCGATGACCGCCTTTCATTTTACCTGATGAGATTTTCCACTTCAAATTTACCCATCACTCCATAGTTTCAGGCCTACAGTCTACTTGTTTTTTACTGCAATAACATAGTGTTTCGTTGTTGCAGAATTTTACATTCTTTTATCAAAATAAGATTTTTCTATTTTTTTACATTATGAGAATTTTCAACCTGCTAATTACTGCTGCATAACCTACTGAAAAAGCAATGTTTCTTTGTTGAAAGTTTGTTTCTGGTGTTGGTATGTTCATTGCTATGATTCTGGTTATATATCAAAGTGGGTTCCAGCGATGAAACCAGCAAGCGCCGATACAAGCAAAAGCCGCGAAGAGTTACTTAGCGAAAATCATGCTCTTCGCCAGCGTATTCATTTGCTCGAATCACAACCTCCGCAACCCAAACTTCATATCGTCCATCCAGAAAAAAGCATTGAACCGGTCATGCAGACCATGTCGGAAAATTTCCCCGGTGTTCTCTACCAATGGTATGAACGCGCGAATGGGGAGTGCGGTTATTACTTCGTTAGTCCTCATTGCTTTGATTATTATGGAGTTACACCTGAAGAACTGATTGAAGATTGGCGCCGTTTGCCCATTCATCCTGACGATATGCTTGGTTGGGCGGAAAGCATGAAAGAGGCGTCTGAAAATAAATCCGACTGGTCATTTGAAGGTCGTTTTATTCTCAAAGACGGCATTATCCGCTGGTGGAGAGGCGTGTCAAAGCCTATTCAAGTGAGCGAAAATGAAATTGTGTACAGCGGTGTTTTGATTGACATCACTGACCAGAAAATTATAGAAGAGCAATTACGCCACAAAGAAGAGCGCCTTGAGTTGGTGTTGAAAAGCGCCGAGTTGGGGATGTGGGATTGGAGCGTTCAATCAGATCAATCTATCTTCAATGACCAATGGGCGTCAATTTTGGGATATGAGTTACATGAACTGACCAACAATGTAAGTGAATGGTCTTCGCGGGTGCATCCTGACGATTTACCCGAAATCCATCGGCGTTTGTCTATCAATCACCAACCGTGGTCGAATGAATTGTATGAAGCGGAATACCGGATGAAGAGCAAAGATGGCCAATGGGTCTGGGTCTTTGCCCGAGGCCGGGTGACCGAATGGGGAACGAACGGCGAGCCATTACGCATGATTGGCGTCACTCAAGATGTGACTGCGCGAAAGAAACTCGAAACGCTGCTGCGAAATGCGAAAGAAGACGCAGAGGCGGCAGATTGCGCGAAGAGTGAATTTTTAGCCGCGATGAGCCACGAATTGCGTACGCCGCTGAATTCAATCATCGGATTTACGAACCTGTTGCTCAAACGGCCTCAATGCGGTCGGAATGAGCATTGTTCAGAGTTCCTGGAACGAATCTCAGAAAATGGCGTTCACCTTTTAGGATTAATCAACGATGTTCTTGATCTCTCGAAAATTCAAACGGGAAAAGCCCGAACGGATATTCGTGTTGTGAATATTGTTGAACTTCTTAAAAATATCGCTCAGCAATTTGACTATCAGTTTCAAAAGAAAAATATTGAATTTTTTCTCGATGTTCCAAATGAACCTGTGTATTTAAAGACGGACGAAATGAAGTTAATACAAATTGTGCAGAACCTGGTAAGCAATGCGTTTAAGTTTACGAATAATGGGCGGGTCAGTATTATGCTTTCTACCTCGCCTTTGTCGGGACACCCCATTCAATTGGAAGTCCGCGATACCGGCGTCGGAATCCCTGCGGGCCGCCTCGAGACAATCTTCACTGCATTTCAGCAGGGCGAAACCGGCACGGCAAGAAAATATAATGGTACAGGATTGGGGTTGGCAATCTGCCAGTCATTGTCAAACCTGTTGGGATATAAGTTAGAAATTGAGAGCCAAGTCGGATGCGGTTCAATGTTTCGGATAATTTTTTGATTTGTTGTTTTGCCTAGAGAGGTCGTCGTGTTTTTCGTATAGAGGTTTGGGTTATGTATAGGTTTCCTGTCTCATTGGTGACAGGAGACAATCGAACTTGGATGGAACGTGGGACTTCTAAGACGGGCAATTCACTTTGGATTCCAAACGGGTTGCCTGTTTGGGAGAGTTGACTGGACGGGAATATCTTTAACTGCTTCATCCATCTCATTTTTTTGCCTTCCTCAATTTAAAACGCAATGCAAATGTTATGTAGAACGACGCTTGTTTCTTTTCAAACTATATCATTTATACAGAACAAGTGACAACTCTTTTTTAGTCGTTTTTTTAGCATTTCACGGCGTATAAATAAAATTACCTGTATAATTATGAAATGATTGAAACCTAATTCATTCGTGTTGCTTTTATAGCACAATTTTGATTAATCGTATTTGAATTTAACCCTAGCGGTCATAAGTGATAAAGGACGAGCCTCCTTTGATTGATTCTTTCTTGCCGACTGAACTAAAAACGATTCTGTTTGTTGAAGATGAAATCGTTATCCGAGAAACTGTTTGTGAGGTATTAGGTGAAGCCGGACATACAATGCTGGCTGCGAAAGACGGACTGGCTGCTTGTGAACTCTTTGACAAGAACATAGATGAAGTTGACTTAGTCATTCTTGATTTATCTCTACCGAAACGCTCTGGCTTAGAGGTTATGGATTACATCCGCTCAAAAAGGTCAGATATGAAGATATTGGTTTGCAGCGGTTATGTTGACAATAAGAGAGTGGAAAAACTGGTACGTTCAGGCGCCGTCTCTTTTTTATCAAAACCGTATCAGTTTGAGCAAGTCGCCGCTGCGATTCGCGACTGTTTCAAAATGGAATAAGATTCGATTTGACTGAAGGCCCGTTTCTCTGGCATTGTCTTGACCCTATGTTACGCGGCGAGTACTCTCCAATGCAGCCGCGACTGCGGTGAAGGATCTGGAATGACAACCGAACCACAAACCGTAAGCGCTCCAAGCGATGTCGATGCAATCAAGCGCATCCATGACAGCAAAGAGCGCATTTCAAATGAAATTGCGAAAGAAATCGTTGGGCAAAAGGCCGTCATTGAAGAATTGTTGATCTGTCTTTTCGCAGGGGGGCATGCGCTGTTAGTTGGCGTCCCCGGCTTGGCCAAGACGACTTTGATCCGTACGTTTTCTGATATTCTCGATTTAGATTTTAGGCGCATTCAATTTACGCCCGATCTTATGCCCTCTGATATTACGGGTACTGAGGTCATGCAGGAAGACCGCTCGACGGGAGAGCGGGCGTTTCGTTTTATCAAAGGCCCGCTTTTTGCCAATATCATATTGGCGGATGAGATCAACCGAACGCCTCCCAAGACGCAAGCCGCCCTGCTTGAGGCGATGCAAGAAAAGCGCGTGACGGTCGGCGGCGTTGATTACCCGATTGAACCGCCGTTTTTTGTTCTAGCCACTCAGAACCCCATCGAGCAAGAGGGTACCTATCCATTGCCCGAAGCGCAGTTAGACCGCTTTATGTTCCAGATCAATATTGACTATCCAAGCACTGACGAGGAAATTGAAATCGTCAAGAACACAACATCCGCTTACCATGCTGAACCTCAAAAAGTGTTGAGCGGCGAAGATATTCTACAAATTCAAGATTTAGTGCGTCGCGCCCCCGCCTCGGATGATGTGGTCCGCTATGCCGTCGAAATCGTCAAAGCGACCCGTCCCCGTCAACAAGGTCAGGATTCTGTTGAAACGGTTGACCGTTACATTTCATGGGGAGCGGGGCCTCGCGCTTCACAATATCTGATTTTGGCAGGCAAGGTGAGGGCCATTCTCGCCGGGCGTTATAGCGTCGCGCACGAAGACGTACGGGCTGTCGCCGACCCAACATTGCGGCATCGCATCATGACGAATTATCGCGCCGAGGCTGACCGCGTCAGCATACATGACATCATCAAGGAAATTATTGACGGCGTGAAGCACTAAAATGTAATTGTGAACTGGAGCGCCCCTGTCTACAGGGGCGTCTTTATGATGCGCGTGTGGACACGCGCGCTCCGTATTTTATAGATACTACTTTGGCGAAATCAACTTTTTGCTTTCCACAGGTCTTTTTTCAAACCTCTTAGGCTCACATGTCACTCTCATTCCCGTCGCGGTCAACCGTGAAAACCCGGGTTCGCCTGGGATTTTCACGGTTCCTATAGGTTATATTCTATTTGATATAATATATAATCCATCAAGGCTTCATTGCCTAAGTGGTTTGTTATTAGTGTGTTAAGTGGTTTTCTTGTGAGTTGTTTTGCTGCCGCTGAATCTTGGCAGCCTGTTTGCATATAAGAATCACTGTAGAAAATAGTTGAAGCGTGTTTGAGGAGGCTTTTCCTGAGATGACGAATAATCCCGGTACTATCGGACGACGGTATGGTGAGTTGCTTCGGTCACTAAATATGATCGAAACGGACGACATTAATCGTGCGATTGCCATTCAAGAAAAGACGGGCAAAAACCTCGATACCGTGTTGGTCGATAATGGAATGGTCGATGAAACCCAGATGCTGGATGCGTTATCGCAACATCTGGGGATGGAATCAATCGAAATCAAAAACATTGAACTACCCCCGGAGGTTTTGCAGGAAGTCCCAATCCGCTTTGTCCACCGGTTTAATATTATCCCGGTTGAGCGGCGCGGCGACACATTGCGCATCGCTACCGGCGACCCGCTCAATTTTAACGCGCTAGACGATTTACGGTTGCTTTTGAAATGCAACATTGAGCCGTTGCTCGCGCCCAGCGACGACATCATCGCCGCCATCAAAAAATATTACGGCATCGGCGCCGATACCATGGACAGCCTGCTCGAAGAAGACGGGCGCCCTGTTGAAGAGGAAGAGTTCGGCGACGGCAACATTGAAGAGCTCAGCGAAGACGCCTCAATTATCCGGTTTGTGAACCAGATTATGATGGAAGCGGTTTCTGACCGCGCAACCGATATTCACATCGAACCGTTTGAAGAAGAACTCCGCATTCGTTACCGGATTGATGGTTTGCTCTATGAAGCGGTGGTTCCTCCCTCGATCCGGCGCTACCAGGCAGCGGTCATCTCGCGTATCAAAATTATGTCGGACATGAACATCGCTGAAAAACGCTTGCCGCAGGATGGGCGAATCAACATTCGAACGGGCAATACGGAGTTTGACCTCCGCGTGTCGACGATTCCGACGCCGTACGGCGAGAGCATCGTTATTCGTATTTTGAACCGTGACAGCACCATCTTCGATTTGAAACAACTCGGCTTTGATGAATATTCCCTTGAGCGCTTTGAAAACCTCATTACCAAACCGCACGGAATTATCCTGGTTACAGGCCCGACGGGAAGCGGTAAAACCACCACGCTCTACGCGACTTTGTCCAAACTCAACAAAATGGACGTGAAAATCCTCACCATTGAGGAACCGATCGAATATCACTTGAAGGGCATCGTCCAAGTCCAGGTAACGTCGAAAATCGGGTTGACCTTTGCGAGCGTCTTGCGCTCGTTCTTGCGGCAGGATCCCGACATCATCCTGGTGGGTGAAACCCGCGACCACGAAACGGCGGAAATCGCCATCCAGGCTGCGCTAACCGGGCACTTAGTTTTTACTACGCTTCACACCAACGACGCACCCGGCGCGATTACGCGACTGATTGATATGAAGGTCGAACCGTACCTGGTTTCGTCGTCGGTCATCGGCGTCGTCGCGCAACGCTTGATGCGGCGCGTTTGCCAGCGTTGTAAGGAAGAGTGTTTTCCTGAACACGATATGCTGCGCGGTTTGGGGCTATTGGATGAACAATATAAGGACATGAAATTTTATCATGGTCGCGGCTGCGAGGATTGCAAATTTCTGGGCTACCGAGGTCGGACAGCGATCTATGAAATTTTTGAAATGACGGAAGACCTGCGTGAATTGACGGTCGAGCGGGTCCCCGCCAGCAAGATCAAGCAAATGGCGTTAAAAGAAGGCCTGAAAACGCTGCGCATGAGCGCGTTAGAGAAAGTGCAGCAAGGCGAATCAACCGTTGAAGAATTGATCCGCGTGACTCAAGAGTGGTAAGAGCATTTCATAAAAGGACGTAAACAGCATGAAGTATCGTTACAAAGCAAAGAAATTATCTGGTGAAGTGGTCGAAGGTACGCTCGAAGCCGACAACCGCAAACTGGTCATTAGTCAGCTGCAAAAAATGCAGGTGTTCCCGCTGACTGTCGTTGAGCAACGCGGCGGCAAAGGGCTGAATAAAGAAATTTCGTTCAGCGCCTTGTGGGGCGTTTCTTCCGCCGACGTGACCACCTTCAGCCGCCAGATGAGCGACTTGTTACATGCGGGGCTTCCACTGGTGCGCTGCCTGGGAGTTATTCGTCAACAAACGTCGAATCCCAAACTATTAGAAATTTTGAAAGCGGTTGAATCAGATGTCTCCGGGGGGACGCCGTTTTCGGAAGCGTTAAATAAATATCCCAAAGTCTTCAGTACGCTCTACGCAAGCATGATTAGCGCCGGCGAGGCGGGCGGGATGCTCGATCAGGTGATGGAGCGTCTGGCCGAATTTTTAGAAAACGAGTTAGAAACCCGCAGCCGCGTTATCTCGGCGATGACATACCCGGCGTTTATGGTGTTTGTTTGCATCGGCGTTATCACCGTTTTGTTTTTGGTGGTTGTCCCGAATTTTAAGACGATGTTTGAAGACATGGAAATTGACCTGCCCATGTCAACGCAATTGCTTCTTGGGTTCAGCGGGTTCATCAGCGCCTATTGGTGGTTGGTGCCCTTTGCGTTGATCCCGGCGATTATTCTCTTTCGCCAGTATATAAAAACGTCCGCAGGGCGCTTGCAATTTGACAAAGTGAAACTGGCCATCCCGCTGTTGGGCGATTTGATTCGCAAGCGGGAAATCGCAAAGTTTGGTCGAACGCTGGGCACGCTGTTGAGCAACGGCGTTGCGATTTTGAAAGCGCTGGATATCACCGAACGGGTTATTAGCAATCAGGTATTGAAAGAAGATATCGCCGAATTTAAAGAGCGCATCAAAGAAGGTGAAAAATTATCATCGCGAATGTCGGAGAGCGGTTTGTTTCCGCCGGTTGCTGTCAACATGGTTGCGGTCGGAGAAGAAACCGGCAGCATGGAAATTACGTTGCAGCGCGTGGCGGATGCGTTTGAAAACGAAACCGACCGCGTCATTAAAACCATCACAACCATTATTGAACCCATGATGATCGTCATCATGGCGGTGATTGTTGGTTTTATTGTATTCGCGATGATTATGCCGATCTTTTCGATCAGCCAAAACTTGTAAACAAAAGTCAAGCCGGATACCGGCATAGGGAAACATAACTCATATTTGTATCTCGGAGGAATCGGAATGAACGCAGACAATAGGAACAAACAAAACGCATTTACCCTGGTGGAACTCTTGCTCGTGGTTACCATCATCGGAATTCTGGCAGGCGCCGTCTTGGTCAATATCGGCGGTCAGACCCAAAAGGCGAAGATTACCCGCGCCCGGCAAGATATCGAGACGATGAGCACTGCGCTAAACATGTATGAGATCACTATTGGCCAATATCCCTCATCCGACCAGGGATTGCAGGCTCTCGTCGAAGACCCCGGCGGCGTCGATGGTTGGACGAAGCCGTTTCTCTCAAAAAAGAATTTCCGCGACCCGTGGGGCAACGACTATCAATATAGTTACCCCGGCGATCAAGGCATCAACTTTGACCTGTTTACCACTGGCCCCGACGGTCAATCGGGCACCGAAGACGATCTCGGTAACTGGGAAGACGACGAGTAAGGAACCAGTCTTTCAAAATGAATATGAAAACGACGAACGCTGGGTTTACGTTAATTGAATTGGTGGTTGCCATTTCGCTGGTGTTATTGATTACAGCGGTCGGCGCCCCCAGTTTTCGTCAATTGTATGAACGCTCCGAACTGCAACGCGCGTCGGGTGAATTTACCAACACATTGCGGTATGCGCAGCAACGCGCCGTGTTGGAACGTACGCCCATCCGTGTTGTGCTTGATGTGGATGAGAACAAGTTTTGGGTGCCGGTTGAACAACAAGAAGAACGGCGCCATTACCGCTCAAAATCACGCCGCAACAACTCGCGGCGCAGGTCATCTACTCGAAGCAGTCGAGACCGGGTGCGGGAAGAAAAAGCGACGGAAGCCAAGTTGCCGGAAGGCTTCATCTTTGAATTTGTCTACAAGGTCTCTGAGGATGATGAAGTCAAGCGCGGTGAAGGCGAAATTTATTTTTACCCGGACGGCTCGGCTGATGCGTCGTATGTGACGTTATTGCGCTTGGGCAATCATCGCGAAGATGAGCAACGGGTGTTTATTAAACTCGACCCTGTCACCGGAGCGATTAGAACGCATTCCGGTTATACAGAGCAAGACGGCTCGGCGTTTTATCAAGGCGAATATGACGGGCCGTATTTGTAAGCGTTAAGAAGGCATGATGAAAAGAAACGAACGCGCATACGTTTTGATTGAAGTCCTGGCGGCGATGACCATACTCGCCATTTCGGGGACGGTATTGATGCGTTCGTTGCAAAATGCCATGAGCGCCACGCGATCCGTACAGGACATCACAAAAGCCATTTATCTGACCGAAGCAAAATTAAATGAGTTTAAAGCAATATACAACAGCAAGTTTAATCCAGAACTTGGTGAGTTTCGCGGCAATTACAGCCAACCCGGCTCGGCGAAATTTACCTGGACGGCTTGGGTGGAACACGACCGGAAACTTGACGCCTATGTTATCACCGTTTCAACGACTTGGGGTGATGGCGCTACGCGGCGCCGCCGCCGTCGCTCACGCGATATCGAAGGCGGCTTTGTGTTGAAATCCATGGTGCCGCGCGCGCGGATCAATGACGAGTTGATTTTAGGCGGCGTTCCTAGCGTTGGCAGCCGACGGTCGAGCGATTCAGCAGGGCGGGGGTCGCAACGCGGCTCACGGGGAGGGCGCTGATGATAGGTCGCGCCAGAATACGTACGCATGGTTTTACCCTGCTTGAATTAATGCTGGGCATGACGCTAATGACCATCGTGATGGGCAGCGTATTCGCCGCCGTGCGGGTGGGCGTCGATGCGTATGACCGTGGACAAAAAAGTATGCAGCAGTATCAGTCCGCTCGTATTGGGCTGCGAAAAGTGATGGAGGAGTTGCAGTTTTCTTTATCGCAATCTTCATTCTGGCAGCCGGGCGATCAGTATCGGACGATGTCGCCGGAAGTTTTGATGGCGTTGGAAAACACACGCATGGTCAGGGAAAGAGACCCCGGGAAGATTCGCTTTCTCGGAGCAGGGCAAAATGTTTTATTTGTGCGTAAAATTTATCAGTTAAATCAAAATCCACCGTTTGACTTACAGGAATGCCGTATTGCCGTCGATCAAGAAAATCAAATTTTATACCTTGAAGTTGTTCGTTCATTATTGGTTGTGAAGCAGGCCAGTTGGTATTTTCAACAAGTGTTCCAGACGAAACTTGGCGGCTATGTGAGTATGTACGGCGGTCAGAATCTTCGTTTCCGTGAAATACGTTCTGATGAAGAGCCTCCGCTTGAAATGTTTATTGGCGAAGCGGGGCTGATTGGCAGACGTTATACGCTGGCGACTGGCGTGACGGGATTGCGGCTTCGTTTTACCGATGGCGAGGGATGGAAGACTTCTTGGAGTTCGGAAGAGGTCATAACCAATTTTCGCATTTCACCCAATAGCCCCAATTTTAATGCGAACCGCGATTTGCAATTTAACGAGAAAGGCCCTCCATTAATTACTGAAATTACTTTAGAACTAGCAAACGGCGATACTGTGACCGGCTCGGTTGAAATCGGGTCAGGAAACATGCGTGGTCGTAAGGGCGCAATGAGCGTTGAGCGCGGGGCGCCTCTTCCTGGCGTGGGCGCTCCTGGACAAAACGCGAAGGCGCCGTCGCTTCCTGTGCCCACCGCGTTCCCACGGCCTGAGACGCCGTCAGCGGGGATATAAATATGAATACGAAATCACGAAACGAACGCGGCATTGTGTTGGTCATCACGTTATGGGTCATCCTCGTACTATCGGTCGTATCGTTGTCGTATTTACGTCAAGTCAATTTAGAATTAAAGATGGCGGGTTTTCAGCGCGACGCGGCGGTGGTCGATTCAATCGCCAAAGCGGGATTGCAGCAGGCGGTGATTCTATTGCGTGAAGACCGCATCAAAGATAGCGCCGAAAATATTCAAGAAACCATGTTTCGCTTTATGGATGATGACATTTATTTATATGACGGCGGAACCGAAGTTTGGGCGGACAGCCCCGAATTATTAGAAGACGTAATGTTCTATGAGAACGGAGACAAAGCGGGTTATTATTTTGTTAAGATTGAAGACGAGTCTGCTAAATTTCCCATTAATAATCAAAAAACAACAATCGAAATGATCGCCCATCTGTTAGAGATGACGGGCGTTCAAGAAAAACAGTCGCAAAGCCTGGCGGCGGCGATTATGGATTGGCGCGACGCTGATACCATTCCGACTGATACCGGTGAGCAGGGGTATGGTCGCGATGGTGCGGATGAAACCTCTTTCTATAACACCGGGCGCCGTTCCAGAGATAAAGACGTTCCATCGGTCATTATGAAGAATTCACCGATTGATAGCATTGATGAACTTTTGTTGATCCCTGGTATGACGCCGGGAATTATTTATGGAACAGTTGAACCGGAAGAACAGAAAAGCCAGGGGCGCGGGCGGAGACAACGTCTGCGTCGCGGCGAATATTTGGGGTTGATCCATTTCATCACCATCTATAGCGATACGGTGAACCTCAATACCGTCAAGCAGGAAGTGTTGGAATCATTGTTGTACATGCCGCTTGGAGAAGACGCCGAGCATGTGGCGCAGGAGTGGGTCGATTATCGCAACGGCCGCGACAATACGCTCTATACCAAAGACGATAATGTGTTGAAGACGATTGACAATAGCGACTTGGACGACGTTCATTACACCGAAGCCGACGGCATGACGGAAGAATTAGTCACGCAATTCGGCGCCGGGATATTCACCATCGCGACCAAAGCATTTTCAGTGGAGTGCCTCGCTGAATATGAAGGCATCGAAAAAGGGTATCGGGCGATTATCGGTCGTGACTTTGTGCCGTGGGACCAATTGCCGGTGTTTGGTCTTGATACAGACAAGATCGAAGATTTAGAGCAAGTGCAATTACAGGTGCGCATGTTTGAACCGATCTTTGACGCGAAACAACGAATTCAACGGTATCTATAGAATTATAGGAGAGGACATGGCGAGAGCGCCGCGAAGTTCACGTACAAAACAAAAAGCCAAAACGCGCAGCACCTCGACGCAAAAATTGGGGCGCGGAAAACGCTATGCAACCGGCATCGACATCGGACGCTTTTCGGTGAAAATTGTCACGTTGGGCGGCGATGATGAAGGCAAGATTGATTTCCGCAAAGCGACCGTCGAGCACGTTCCTGAAGCGAACGGCGCTGAGTACCCGGAAGAGCTGCACGCCCGGCAACAGGAAGCGTTAAAAGAAGCCTTGAAACAACATGGAAAACTCGAAGGCCGGATTGCGCTCGGGTTTCCCCGCGAACGGGCTTCGATTCGCTATGTGACTTTACCTTCAAGCCGAACGGAAGAATTGCGCGAAATGTTGTATTACGATGTGGAGCGGCATGTGCCGTTTCCCATTGATGATTTAGAACTCGCGTTTGAAATTATTGATCAGAGCAGTGAGCATGAGTCGCGCGTGATGATGGTGTGCGCCCCGACCTCGGAAATTGAACCGTACGTCGAAATGTGCCACGCATTAAAGATCGATATCGACATGATTCATCTGAATGTAGTGGCGGATGCGGAAGCCTACGGGCGCACCATGCCGGAAACGGAAACCTCTGCGCTGGTGAACTTTGGGCGGTCGTCGGTTACGCTCGCCGTGGTACACAACAAGCGGTTGCTCTACAGCCGCAGCTTGCCCGTGACGGAGCAGCGCTTACTCGACGGTTTCGCTGGCGCAAGAACCTGGAAAGACCTGCAGGGGCGCGTGACGGCGGCGGGGGCGTTGAACCCTCGTGAAAAAGAGCACTTTACGCAGTGGGTCGATCATCTGGCGTTAGAACTGATGCGTTCCATGAGCGCGTATATGTGCGAAGAGGGCGCCGCCAAAGTCGATAAGATGATTCTATGCGGCGGGGCGGGATACTTTCCCGCCGGGCCTCCTCGGGGCCTGACTACAAAAATGAAAACCAACGCCGCGATTGAACCCGCCTTAAATGGTTCGATTCCGGCGAGCGACGAATATCACGCGACCGTATTGGCGACCTCCGCCGGGTTGGCGTTGCGCGCATTGCGGAAAGGCGACGACCCGCTCAATATCCTGCCTGAGGCGATGGTGCAAGCGAGAAAACAACGCCAGACGTCTTCGTTCCGTAAGAACGTCGCGGTGATGTTCTTTATGATTTTCATGCTGTTGGGCTCTGCCGGATATTTGAAATGGCATGAGCAATATAAAGTCATGTCGGAAGTGAATGGCTACCACGGCAATTTGGTGAAAGAGACTTCGGCTGTCCAGAAGATGCGTAAAAAAATTGGCGACGTTGAACATTATCTTGACATCGAACAATCATGCCTGGTGGTTCTTCAACAAATGTTAGAGGCGTTGCCTCAACGAATTTGGCTTTACAATGTCACTTTCAAAAAGCGCGGGACGTTAGAAATCACCGGGCAGGTCGAAACCGAAAACGAAGTCCAGCAGATTCAAAAAGCGCTGCAAGATTTGCGCCCTAACCCGGGCGGCGAGCGCTTTTTTATTAGCGTTCACAACTCGCGTACTCAGAATAAAGAATTAGAACTTGGGCGCAATAAAATGACTGTGCGCGAATTTCAGTTCAACTGTATGTTGCGCTGGGAAGAAGATCGAAACTGACACGGGCGTGAATTAGTTCGCCCCGTTTAAAGGAAGGCAGAAATGGCCCGACCGAAATCAGAGAAATTTCTTGCAATTGCCGTCATATTTTTGGGGCTTGTTTTTGGCGCTCCCTATCTCTATCAAAATATTGATTTAAGCACCGTCTTGCTGCAAAGCGACGTAGACGAAAAAAAAGAAGCCATTACCGCGATGCAGGACGTTATGGCCCTCAAGCCTGGCATCGAGTCGCGATACAACGCCATGATGTCTGAATTAACGCTCGGCTTGAACGGCAAAGAAAACGAAGCGCAATTCAACGAAATGTTAGACTCCGAACAAGAGTTACAGATTCGCCAGCAAGTTACGCAAATTTTTGAACAACTTGGATTGCAGGACGCGTATGACAACATTCAGAGCCGCGATCCCGAACGCGACGACGAATTTAAAATCGTTTCGATCAGTATTGATAACTTAGAGTGTACGCCTGATCAACTCGGTCAATTGTTGTATCGGCTTGAAGAGCAATCCGAAGTCATGGAAGTCAAAGAATGCAGTATTACCAATCAAATTACCGACCGGGGCGACCCGCCGCGCCGTCGCGAAACGTTAAACTTTGATATGAGCAAAGGACTGTTGACCGTCGATTTGCAAATCTCGCGGCTAGTCGAATATAAAAAAGGCGAGGCGCCTAAAAAGAAACGGAGTTAATCATGAAGCAAGGAACCAAAGCCGTTTTGTCATACACGCTTCTTTTTCTCACGTTGGTCGGGACGGCGTTTTTGTTGGGATTTGAAGTGAAGCATTATCTCTATGAACAAACAGACCCGTTAGAAGAAATTAGACGCAACGAACCGGATCAAGAAGAAATCAAAAATAAAGAAGACCAACAAAAAGAGCGGCAGCGCAACGATATTTTGTTTGCCTTTGGGCAGACGAACGCGTTTACGCCTCTCGCGACGCCGGTGCCGTTTCCAACCGCGACGCCCTTGCCGCCGCCGGAGCCGACGCCGATCGTTCCCGGGCGCGGGTTTATGGTTGAGTTCGCAGCGCGGAACATGTGCATCTTGCTGGGCTACGACAAAGAACAGCGCATGGTGCGCCCTGGCGATATTATTGAAGACCAGGTGATTGGTAATTTTAAAATTTTAGAATGCAAAGCGGACTACCAAAACACAGCGGCGCCGTTTAGCGTGAAAGTACAGCACGTTGATTCCGGCACGGTTCGCTGGATTTCTGAACAAGCGCCAAAGAAGAAGTAAGCAAAGACTCGATCAAACAAATCAGACGATTGTTATGGGGCAAAGGAGCAGACCATTGAAGGGCATTCACCAGAGAGCAATGATGATGTTGGGGCTCGCGTTGTTGATGACGGCGTCATTGGCAATTGCGCAAGATACAAAACCAGCAGAACCCGCCGCGCCAGCCGGCAACCAAAACGCCGCCCCGGAACAACAAGGCGGGACCGGCCTCGATTATCAAATCCAAGGCCCTGTGCAGATGGTCAATCAAGACCTGGATTTTCTCATTGGTCTATTGCAGAGCGAGAGCGGCGTTCAGATTGTGAAAGGCGACAGTATTAAGAAAAACGTCACCTTTAATTTAATGAACCCGACCATTCGCCAGGTGCTAGATACGGTGCTGCCGCCGATTGGTCTAGATCACACCGTTAATGATTCCGGCGTTGTGTATGTTGATACGGTAGAAAAAATTAAACAAGCGACTCAACCTCTCGTTGAATTGGTGAGTCGGACATTTTCGCCGCGATTTGTCGATGTCACGCAGCTGCAAGACGCCATCGGCAACCTGAAAAGTGCAAGCGGCCAGATCATTATTGATCCTGATTCACAAAAAATTATTGTGACCGATACGCCGGAAGTGGTTGAAGCGATCGAACAGATGATTCAGCAACTTGACGTACGGACTGAGATGCGGGTATTTCCAATCCGTTACGGCAATGCGCAAGAAATCGCCGATCAGTTACA
The DNA here is from genome assembly GCA_030765645.1 of Candidatus Hinthialibacter antarcticus. Classification (NCBI taxonomy): domain Bacteria; phylum Candidatus Hinthialibacterota; class Candidatus Hinthialibacteria; order Candidatus Hinthialibacterales; family Candidatus Hinthialibacteraceae; genus Candidatus Hinthialibacter; species Candidatus Hinthialibacter antarcticus. Next base: position 19,158 of record JAVCCE010000008.1, read on the forward strand.
GGGCGTTATTAACACCATCGAAGGCGAATTGTTCGTTGATATTCGCAACAACCTTATCATCATCAAAGACACGCGCGACCGTCTTGACGCGGCGCAGGCGATCATTGAGCAACTCGACGTTGCGGTGGATATCCGCGTGATTCCGTTGGCATTTGCGTTGCCTGATGATGTGTTGCCGATTATCGAAACATTATTAAGCGAGAACGGTTACATTGATTTTGACCCGCGCACATCGCGATTGATTGTGCAGGACATCCCCAGCATTCTCGATCAGATAACCGACTTGATTGAACAGTTGGATATCGCGACTCAACAGGTTTATGTGGAAGCCGATATCGTGCAGATCAGCAACGATAAGTCATTCAGTTTCGGCACCAAGTCAGATTTTGGAACCGACATCGGCGCAGGCGGCGATCCCGGTTCACCAGGAGTTGGATCCACAACCGATTCGGTCTTTTCCAGTTTTAATCCATTTTTATCGACTTCAAGCGGCGGTTTGACGCTGCTTGACGTAAACAAAGGGACGTATCGTTTTCAAATTGACATGATGGTCAGCCGTGAGAAGGCGGAAGTGATTGCCAGTCCGCGCTTATTAATTCAAGACGGCGGCATTGGTTCCTTTAATTTAGGTTCACAAGAACCCTTTGCAACTCGCCAACAAAATTCCTTCTTTGGCGGAAGCGGGAACGATTTTTACACGCAACAGTTTCGCAATGTTGGTACGACCATCAATTTGGAAGTTTACGCCAGCGAAGCGGGCTATATCGAAATGTACATCAATATTGAAGATACGCGCGCCCGTCGCGTTGAACTGGCCAACTTAGGCGACAGCCTCGCAGTTGACGGTTCGTTTATAGATACCAGCGCGACGGTGAAGTCAGGTCGTACGGTCGTATTGGGCGGGATCATTAACCGCAGCAGTTCCGAGTCGCGATCCGGCGTACCTATATTAAGCAGTATTCCAATCATCGGCGGTTTGTTCAGCAATAAGAACAAACAAAGCGAAAAGCAAAAATTACTGGTATTCATCACGCCGCGACTGGTGAACATCGACGACCCATACGACTTTGCCCAAGTGGATAACGTCGAGCGATTGAAAAACCTTCGCAACAGCGGCGCGACCGGATTTCTTGAAACCGATGTTGATGATTCCTATATCGACTGGAGTAATGAGGAAGACAACGAGCAGCAAGCGATTTTGGACGCATTAGAAAATATTGACGACGTCCCATCGGGGAAAGCCCAAACCAAAGAAAAAACGCCTTCTCTTGAAGAGCAAATGGATGAAGGCGTTGTACGCATGAAGCGCAAAAAATAAGGACGCGCTTTTTGTGATTCCGCCGGGTATCAATCGGCGATACTGAGTGATACAAAATGGGAGATACTCGCAGCAGTGAGGAGCGGGCGTTTTATTTCGCCTATTGCGTACGTCTGGATGCCATCCGGCTTGATCCGCGTCATGTGGCTTGTATTTCATCCGAGACGGTGACGTTGCCTGATTACTGTCTGTTGTTCAATGTTCTCGAAGACCACGATTTTATTTTTGAATGTCGGGGGCTTGCGAACATTGTTCCGACGCCGGGCGCATCGGTCGAAGGCGTATTGTATGAAATTTCAACCGACGCCATTGATGCGCTTGATGCGTATGTGGGAGTGGATGATTTGAAGTATTACCGAAAGCCGGTGCGGGTCCATCGTCAAAATGGCTGCGGGGTTTCGGCGTTTACGTATGCGGCTTGGCCGGATAAAACCGCGCAAGGCTTGCGTCCGCATGATGGGTATTTACATCAGTTGGTCCAAGCGGCGAAGCGCCACGGATGTTCGCAGCGCTTTTTATCCTGGCTCTCAAACCAACCGACTTGCGTTTGAATTATTGGTTTTCATTCAAGCAAGGAACCGCAATGTAGGGCAGTTGGCGGTAGCGTTCCTGATAATCAAGCCCATACCCGACCACAAATAGATTTGGAATGGTAAAGCCGGAATAGTCAATCGGCGCTTCGGCTTTACGTTCAACCCCCTCTTTAATTAAGAATACGCACGTTTTTAGCGTTTTCGGTTGTTCACGCAGACACCGTTGATACGCATAGGCCATGCTGGCGCCCGTATCGTAAATGTCTTCGAGCAACAAAACATTTTTCCCCGTTAAATTCGGCAACGGCAGGCTTGTTTCAACAATTTTGCTTTGCGGTTGCGTTTCTCCCTGATAACTGGAAAGCGAGAGAAAGCCGGTTTCAATATCCAGAGAAAGCGCCCGGATCAAGTCGGCGTGAAATATAAACCCACCTTTTAATACGGAAATCACGATTAAAGGATCGCCGACAAAATCCTCTTGAATCTGTTGGGCCAATTCACGGACTTTTTGTTGTATCTGATCTTCGGATATAACAATTGATTCGATTTTTGGGATCATGGTTCCGGCGTTACAGAAGGGATTTCATCGTGACTTGGTGCGGAGCCTTGTATGAAGTATTTGAGCAATTCTTTCACCTTGGGTTGGTTCGGGGCGATGCTCAAAGATAGCTGCAAATATTTATGGGCTGGCAGCATTTGGTCTTTTCGCGCATATAGCGTTGCCAGCAAATTATAGAGCGATGGGTCCTGGATGGGCGTTCCGCTTGTGAGTAGTCCTTCTTCCGCCGACTGCGCTTGGGTGAGCGCTTCGTCTTCGCGTTGGGCGGCGAACAGCATCTCCGCATATTGCGCGCGATGCCAGGGGCTGGTGTTGGGGCAAACCAGGGCGCGGGTAAATGCGCTTTCCGCTTCACCAAAATCGAGTACGGTTAATTGAGCGCGACCGATCAGCGCCCATAAATTGGCGTCGCGTTTGGTTTCGGGCGACAGTTGTTTCGCCATAGTCAACGCATTTTGCGCTTGGCCTAGTTCCAAATGGCATTCAGCGATTTGGCGGATGGCGTCGTCGCTTTTTTCAGAGGCGGATTCGGATTCGGCTAAATAGGCTTTGCCTTCTTCAATCTGGCCTTTTTGAATTTTGATGTAGGCCAGCATCGCTTTCGTCAATGGACTGACGTCCCCGAGCGATATGGCCTTTCGCAATGAACCCTCGGCTTCATCCAGGGAACTCATCTGCATTTGGATCATGCTGGAAAGGTATAAAGCGCGGGGCCGGTTACGGGCCGACGCCGACATTTGGTTGAGGCGGTCCCAGGCGGGCTTGGCTTGGCTTTCGAGAATGCCCAACTCGGCTAACAGCAGCAATACGTCATCGTCGCCGGGTGAGAGTTCCAAAGCGCGTACAGCGTTGCGGCGCGCTTCCGTATAGTCGCCTGTCAGGCGTTGAATGAGCGCAAAGTTATAGAGTAAGTCTACATTGCGCGGGTTTTCGCTTAACGCTTTGCTGATAATTTCAGAGGCTTCATCATATTGTCCAGCCTTCACAAGCGTGGTAACGTCAACCGCGCTAGCGTTTTGCTGAGACGGGCTGCATGATGCGCAAATCAGCAAGAGTAGAATATTGAAGATCACAGCCCATTTCAAAAAAGGCTGATTGGTTTGGTCCGGGGCCATACGCTCGTATTCGTCCTTTCAGAACGGAGGAAGAGAACCTGAAATATCTATACACTAACGGTTCCCAATACGAAAATGTCATCCTATCATTTGGTCGAAATCAAGCATAGCCTCGACCCTGCGCTGGCGCCAGAGAAAGCGCTTGAGTAAGGTCAATGCGACAAAAAAAAGGACGCCTAATGTTTTTACTGCAATCGGAACGACTAAATTCCATCCCATCCATCACTCACGGCTTTTTCGGGCCGGACGACTGCAACCAATTGACCGACAATGTCAGTTTTAAAACCGGTTCGGTTGAAGACGCCCGCAATGCGCGCAAACGCGCGTGTGATTTGATCGGCGTTGAGAGCGCCCATCTCACCCATGTCTATCAAGAACACAGCGATGTGTTGTTTCCTGTAACTCAGGCGCAGCGCGGCGCGGGCGCCAACGGGCCGGACGGACAGGTCGGGACAGGCGACGGCTTGATGACCGCTGATCCCGAAACGCCTCTTTCGATTTTGGTCGCTGATTGTTTGCCGTTGTTTTTCGCTTCGAAGGACGGCAAGGCGATTGCGCTGGCCCACGCGGGATGGCGCGGCACATTGAAGGCCATCGCCAAAAAAACGATTGAGCGGATGCAGCAGGAATACGGAACCAAGCCGGAAGATATCAATGTGTGGATCGGCCCCGGCATCTCCTACGATCATTTTGAAGTCGGCGAAGACACCTGGGCGTACTTCATGGACGGCTGGTGCCAGTATCATGATTGCTTTGATACCAAGAGCCGCTGCATTGATTTAAAGGGCTTGAACATCTATCAGCTGATTGAAGCAGGCGTCCCTGAAGATAACATTGAAGAGTCGGAAGAATGCACCGTCGGCGATGAGCGCTTTTATTCATACCGCCGCCAGGGCGAGGGAAAAGGCCACAACCTTGCCGTTATTATGAAGAAATAAAGTTGCAGTGCAAAATGGAATGGCTTATATTGATAGAATTCAGAGGCGGCGATGTCTGAACTTTTATTGAACGGCGTGATGGAGGAAGAAGCCGGAGATTTTTTTCATATTTGCTTCTTCACCGATCGGCATGGCTTAGACTTGAATAATGATGACAATTATATTTTCGTGCCGAAGGTCGTTTGCCGTGTGATCGATTACCGCACCATTGCCGTGCAAGATTGGTATGTGAAAAAGAAATCGCTTCAGTGTTACATCAGCGGAAAATCCAAAGGGCCGTTGACGCAGCCGCCGCAAAACACATCTGCGTCCGGCGTCGAAGAGCGTCTGCGTGAATTAAAGCGCAGATGATGCTTTTAACTTATTACCGACGATATCAAGTTTCTCGTTGCGAATCCAAAACACCACATTAATGTCATACCAAAACCACTCGTCTTCAGGAATGTCATCCGCAAACGCATCTTCAAGCGGCGTATAAAGGCCCCGTAAGGCAACCGCTGTTTCCGGGCTAAAGGATTGCAGCCAAACATCGGGCGCGTCTGAATTCATTACCGTCAAATCCATAATTATTACGGCGGGTTTTCGCTGCTGAATGTCAAAGATCAATTGCTGGAAGAAACGGACGTTTTTTTCGTCATTGAATTTTTCTTTCCATAAAGGCGAATAATGAAAATACCGCGATCCCGCATAACGCTTAGACAAGAAATACACCGAATTCGGCGCTTGACCGATTAATAAGATTGTATCGTCCGGCCCGGTAATTTGATTGACTGCACTGGCGACGCCGCGTTGAAAGGCGTAGGCGCGATTGGGGTTTTGATAGTCATTGAGGATTGAGCGGTAATTCTGAATATAGGTTTGAACGCCGGACGTCAGCAAGAGCAATGTGGATAAACATACAATAATTGCGATAGGCCAATAGGCGGCCTTCTTACGTTGGCTCGCATTATCTGGAATTCGTTGTGCGAGAGATGAAATGCAATAGACGAATAGCAAATGAATACTGACGGCGGCTTGAACATAGTAATGGGTGTAGTATTCACCGCTCAGCGAGACGGCGAGCAGGTCTCCAGCAAAACAAGCAAGCAAAGGGATGAGAAATCGGCGGAGAGATTGGTTCGCCCAAGGCGTCAGGAGTATCGCGAATATTGGGGCCAGCAGAAAGGGGCCGGTTGAGAGTAGAAAGTTCCAATGGTGAGCGAATATCTGTTGCCAAGTATTCTGTGGGCTGGCGGAGACGTAAACAAAATTAAAGAGGTAGCTATTTTCAAAGTAAGCCCACCATGCGCCGTTTATCCAAAAATAGAATGAGACGAAACATTCGGGAAGCAGCATCCCCGCGCAGAGGGCGAGGGTTTGTGTGGCGGAGGTTTTTATGTCTTGCTTTTTTGTGAGCGTCTGTTGGGCGATCCAAACAAAATGGAACAATGCCGTCAACGCAAACGTCTGGCGGAACTGGACCGCAGCGCCCAGAGCGACGCCGGAGGCGAGCGTCCAACGCCAATCGCGCGTTTGAAGAAAGAACAGAAAACTCAAAATCACAAACGGCAGAGCGCCTTCTTCGGTCAGCCCGCCTGTTCGGATGGTGGTGTACTGGCTGGTATAAAATACGTAGAGAAGCAGCGCGATTGAGGATGCGAGCCGTCCCGTGATCCGGCGGCAGAGAATATATAAGAGCGTTGCGCCCGCCGCCGCCCATAGTATCAAAAATGTTTTGACCGCAAACAACGAAAAGGGAAACAAGCGGCAGGGAAGCGACAACAAGAAGAACAGCCCAGGCGGCTTATGGTCGCTGAAGTCGCGGTAGGGCAACTCACCCGCCGCCCATGCCTGTCCGGTATAAAGAAACAAGCCGTCGTCATGAACCAACGCGCTAAAATAGGTAAATGAGCGCAGACACGCATAGAGCGCCGCTAGCCCGATCCACAGGGCGAAGCATTTCAGGCAGAGTGTTCGGCGTTCGTCATTCATCGTGTCATTCTATTGGCGGCCAATGCTGAAATAGGTGAAGCCCTGGTCGCGCATTCGCGACGGATCATAAATGTTTCGTCCATCAAACAAGGCGCGGCCCGTCATCTTTTCTAGAATCACGTCCCAATTGGGGCGGCGAAATTCGTCCCACTCGGTCGCCAGCGCCAGCGCATCAGCGCCTTCGAGACAATCATACATTTTTTTGCCGTATTCGACGCGGTCGCCAAAGAAACTTCTGGCGTTGTCCATCGCAACGGGGTCATAGACAGCAACTTTTGCGCCGCGTTCCAATAGACCTTCGATGAGTACGACCGAGGGCGCTTCGCGCATGTCGTCCGTTTTGGGTTTGAAGGCCAACCCCCAAACCGCGATGGTTCTTCCCTTGAGAGAATCGCCAAAATGGGCGGTGATTTTTTTGAGCAGCGATTGCTTTTGTCGTTGATTGACCGACTCGACCGCATTGATGATTTCCATCGGCGTATTGGCTAGGCCGCCCATCGCGACCAATGCTTTTACATCCTTGGGGAAGCAACTGCCGCCGTAACCCAGGCCGGGAAACAAGAATTGGTAGCCAATGCGTGAATCCGAACCGACCGCCATGCGGACGGAATCAATGTCGGCGCCGATCTGCTCGCATAAGCAAGCCATTTCGTTCATGAATGAAATTTTGGTTGCGAGTAAGGCATTCGAGACGTACTTGGTCATTTCAGCGGACGGATTGTCCATGATGTGGATCGGTTTGCCCGTTCGCAAGAACGGCGCGTAGAGTTCTTTCATGATTTCCGCAGTGCGTACGTTGTCTGCGCCGATGACGACGCGGTCAGGCTTCATGAAATCGGTGATGGCTGCGCCTTCTTTGAGGAACTCAGGGTTTGACACGACGTCAAATTCGATTGACTGTTTGCGTTCTTGCAGCACGTCTTGAATGGCTTTTCGTACTTTCGCGGCGGAGCCGACCGGAACCGTCGATTTGAGTACGATGATTTTGAACTGCTCCATGGCGCGGCCTATATCGCGCGCGGCGGACAGGACATGCTTCAGATCCGCAGAGCCGTCTTCGCTCGGCGGCGTTCCAACAGCGATGAAAATGATGAGAGAGCGCTCCACTGCTTCCGCCAAGTTCGATGTAAAAAATAGGCGTTCTTCGCGGATGTTTCGTTTGACGATCTCTTCAAGGCCGGGTTCGTAGATGGGGATTCCGCCGTTGTTCAACTCGTCGATTTTTGATTGGTTGATGTCAACGCAGGTTACGTCGTTGCCTGACTCGGCAAAACATGCTCCCGCCACAAGCCCAACATAGCCTGTACCAATCACTGCAATCTGCATGATGCGCTCCTCAAAAATAGATCGTAATTTTATGAATCTAAGCTGAAGGTGATGGTTCCTGCTTTGGCATGTCTGGCGCTATATGTTTCTTGCTAAGCACCCAATAGCCAATGGTTCCCGTTGCCAATAATAAAATGCCCAGCCATTGCGATGTTGAAAGTCCTGCCGCAAGGCCGCGCGGATCGTCGCGGAAATGTTCGATGACAGTGCGGGCGATGCTGTAAAGAATGAGGTACGACATCGCCAGTTGGCCTTTGAATGTTTGCTTCGTACGCAACAAGAGAAGCAGGCCGCATATTGTCAGGTTCGCCCCGACCGAATACAACTGCGTCGCATGAACCGGAAGCGAATGAAGTGCCTCCGGGCTTAACAATCCACGGTTGACCTGGTCAAACCATGCGGGAGATTCTTGTGGGAAGCGGACGCCGACATTGGCGGAGCACTGTGCGCCCCAGCAACAGCCGAACAGAAAACAGCCAACGCGACCAATGGCGTGAGCAAGCGGTAAGAAGGGCGCAAACAAATCGGCGACGCCCAAGACGCTTTGTTTATGACGGCGGATATACCAGATCGAAATACTGACGGCGACCACGAAGCCGCCCAGGAAGACGTAACCTTCACGGGCGAGTATTTGTGACGGGTTGGCGACGTAGTAGGGGACATTGACGGCGATGTGAAGCAGCCGGGCGCCGACCATCGCGCTGATGACGATGATGGTCATTAAGTTCTGTAAAAAATCAGAGTCGTATCCTAATTTCCTGCCGCGTGAGACGGCGCAAAACCAGAACGTGACAAAGGCGACCGCCGCCATCAGGCCGTAGGTCGTAATTGGAAATCCAAAGGGTTCGATTAAGATGGGGTACATGGCGGTCCTGACGGAGATGCGTCGTCTTGAGGCTTAGGGCAAGCCGCTACATTCGGTTCGGTATCATCTTGCGGGTGCGTTTCCCAGAACAGAATTTTTAGAATTAAGAGAATCTGTCCGCAAGTCAACGCCGAATCGGCGATGTTAAACGTCGGGAAATTATACGTCCCGATGAACACGTCGATGAAGTCAACGACGTAACCCATGCGGATGCGGTCGATGATGTTTCCGAGTGCGCCGCCAATGAGCAAGGCGAACACCAGGCGGTACATCACGTCCATGGTTGATTCGGCGAATTGTTTGTAGATCAAATAAATTAATACAGCGAAGGCAATCGGCGTAACCACATGCAGCCAGCCGCCGTGATTTTGAAACATGCCGAATGCGATGCCGGTGTTTTCGCCGTAAGCAAATTGAAAGACGTCTTCAATGATGACGATAGGGCGCGCGTTTTTGAGGCGCATCACCGCCCAATATTTGCTGATTTGGTCAAGGGCGAATATGACCACAGCAATAACCGCCACCCAGATCAGGTCCCGGCGGCGGTCTTGATTTTGCATCATTGTTGGTTGGCTTTCAGTCATAAACTCATTCACCGCGCAGTTTCGGCGTTTCTATTATTTTGATTTGTCCAGCACGACCTGACAGCGCGCACATACGTTGATTCCATCTTCGGTAACGATTTTGTCATAGTGCCAGCAACGCGGGCATTTATGGCCCGGCGCTTTATCGACGCCGATCCGAATGGGGAGTTCCTCCGCCTGCTCAACAATCGGCATCCCTTCCACGGCGCCGGTTTCGACGCAGGAAACAATAAGGACCGATGCGAGCTCGTCGCCTGCCTGCGCCTGGACTGCGGCTTCAATGGCTTGCTTCCATTCCTCGTCGGAGGTCTCAAACCGCACCATGCAATCCAGCGAGTGGCCGATGATGTCTTTCTTTCGGGCGTGTTCGATGACGCGCACCGCTTCGGCGCGCAGTTTAAAGATGCGGCTCCAGCGTTCGATTCGGGCGGCGTCGCTGTCGGCTTCGCTCTTTTTTACTTCGCCAAAGAAGACGCTTTCTTCATTGACTAAGCCTAATTCTTTTAAATAGCCCCAGGTCTCTTCGCATGTGAATGACAAGATCGGAGCGGTGCAAAGCGTTAATTCAACGATGATTTCCGCCAGCGTGGTTTGGGCGGAAAGACGTTCTTTGCTGGCGTCTCCGCTGACATACAGGCGGTCTTTGATGATATCCAAATACTGCGAACTTAGATCGATGCTGCAAAAGTTATTCAAATCATACACAATGCGGTGGAAATCATATTTTTGATACGCCGCTAGAATTCGCGCTTTGCATTCGCGCCAGCGTTGCAGCGCCCAGCGGTCGAGCTCATGGCGTTCATTTTCTGCAATCGCGCTGGCTGGATCGTAGCCGTCAAGGTTGCCTAAAATAAAGCGGACCGTATTGCGAAGGCGGCGATACGATTCATTGGTCCGCTTCAAAATTTCTTTTGAGAATGATACGTCATTGCGAAAATCTTCCGATGCCACCCAAAGGCGGATGATGTCAGCGCCGGTTTCTTTTAAGAGAGCGTCGAGTTCAACATAATTGCCTAAACTTTTCGATAACTTGCGACCGTTTTCATCAACCGTGAAACCGTGAGTTAAGACGGTCTTGTAAGGCGGCTCGTGGCCCGCGCCGATAGAGGTCACAAGTGACGACTGGAACCAGCCGCGATGCTGGTCACTGCCTTCGAGATATAAGTCGACGGGAAAGACGCCTTCTTCTTGCGCCATGACGGAATGGTGGGATACGCCTGAATCAAACCAGACATCTAAAATGTCGGTTTCGAGTCTGACGTCGTCGAGCGTCTTGCCTTCCGGTAGCAGTTCTTGCAGGCGTTTGATGCGCTTGAGTTCGTCGGTGGAATTCTTTGCGCGGAACCAGAAGTCAGTCCCTTCTGTCTGGACAATTTGAGACACTTCATCAATAAAATCGGCGTCCAGGATGGCTTCATCCGAGTCGCCAATATAGAACGCCGGAATCGGGCAGCCCCAGGAGCGTTGGCGCGAGATGCACCATTCCTGGCGGTTCTCGACCATGCCGCGAATACGCGACAGCCCCCAATTCGGGATCCATTGAACTTTCGTATCAATTGCGTCCAATAAGCGTTGACGTAAGTTATCGGTTTCCAGTGAGACGAACCATTGTCGCGTCGCCCGGAAAATGATGGGCTTCTTGCTGCGCCAACAGTAGGGGTACGAATGCTTATAGGCTTCGTGATGAATCAACAAACTGCGTTCGCGAAGCATTTCGACGATCTGCGGATTGGCTTTTTCGACAAACACGCCTTGAAGAATCGGCGATTCGTCTGAGAAACAACCGCTGTCATCGACGGGAGAGAACACTTGAAGTTTATATTCGAGGCCAATCATATAATCTTCGTGACCGTGACCGGGCGCGGTGTGGACGGCGCCGGTGCCTTGCTCTAAGGTGACGTGCATCCCGCAGATCATGGGGACGGGTTCGTCTGAGAAAGGCGGCTTCATCTTGAGGCCGAGCGCTTCGAGATCGCTGCCTTTGAAATCGCCGATTGCTTCGGCTTTAGACTCCAGCGATGTTTTCTCTAAAAAAGTTTCAACCAAATCTTTTGCGATCAAGAGGTATTCGCCGCCGCAATCCACAAAGGTATATAGAAAATTCGGATGCAGACAGACGGCGCGGTTTGCGGGCAGCGTCCAGGGCGTCGTAGTCCAAATGACCGCGTTGATAGATTTATCGCCGAGCGCCGAACATGTATCGCGTAAAGCGGCGGTTGACTCTTGGGTAAAAGGAAAGCGGACGAATACCGACGGCGATGTATGGTCTTCGTATTCCAGTTCCGCTTCGGCGAGCGCCGTCTTAAACACCGGGCACCAATGGACGGGCTTCAAACCCTGATAGACATAACCTTTGCGAACTAAGTGTGAAAATTGGCGAAGTTCTTCGCCTTCAAATTCGGGTTTTAAGGTCAAGTAGGGGCGTTCCCACTCGCCCATGACGCCCAAGCGCTTGAAACTCTTGCGGTGTTTGTCGACGAACTTGAGCGCGTAGTTTCGGCAGCGGCGGCGAATTTCCTCCGCAGGCAGCGTTTCGCGTTCTTCATCGGTCAGGTTTTGCACGACGGCGTTTTCAATGGGCAGTCCGTGACAATCCCAACCGGGACGGAAATGGACGTTCATTCCCAACAATAATTTTGATTTAACGACCAGGTCTTTGAGAATTTTATTGAGCGCCGTTCCCATGTGGATATTGCCGTTGGCGTAGGGAGGCCCGTCGTGGAGATAGAAGGTTTCTTTTCCATCGCGCGCCTTGCGAACGCTGTGATATAAGTCGGCTTTTTCCCAGGATTTTACTTGTTCCGGCTCGCGCTGGGGGAGGTTCGCCCGCATGGGAAATGAGGTGTTGGGTAAATTGAGTGTATTACGGTAGTCCATAGTTTCCGCCGTGGTTGTTCTTGCAATTGCATCGTTTTGGAATGAGCGTTTTTGGTGATGGCATCGGTCAGAAAGCCCGTTGTAACGCTAAACACAAAAGGTAACTTTGAACGCGTCGCCATTCAAGGCGCAGCGCATTCACGTCTTGACTGGACGGACTAAGGTTTCGATTTTCGACAACAAGAGGAGGCTCTCTTGACGATAGAGTTGGAGGCCGTTTTCCAGCGTCTGAATATCGTTTTCCAAAAGGAGAATTTGGTCTTCGATTGATTCTTTTTCGTGAACCGCCTGAGAAACGTAGGGAGGGAGTTCGATACAGGTGCGAATCCAGGTCAGGTGTTCTTTGCATAACTCTTGCAATTGAGGGTCGTTTTGCAAAAGGGTGAGTATGTTGCTGGCTTTTGAGATGAGTTGATGACGTGAAAGCGAGTGTTGAAGCATACTCAATCGACGCTGTTGGGTAAGAAACGCCAAACGGTATTCACGCGCAATGAACACGCGCTTTTCAATTTCATTGCGGCGCCGACGAAAGAGTTTTAAATCTTGCGCGTGGTTTTTCTCGATTTGGGCGGCGGTTGTTTGTTCGCCTTTTTGATGATGCAACGCGATGCGGTCGTCAATTTCAAGCAAGTCGTCGTATCCCGGAAATTCATCCTTCAATACCTGGATATCAGTCTCGAGTTCAATGAGAGGCTCGACTGATTGTTCTGCTGCTGAGGCGACTTGGGCCATTTCTGATAGAAAGGAATAGACGTCTTGTCCTGTGACGGCGAAGTTGTGTTCGAGGTCGTGAACAATTGATTCGCAATCGCTCAATTGCTGATTGACGCGCTCAATGATGGAGTTCGCGCCGCGAATTGAGCGGCTGCGTTCGGTTGACGCCGAATTGTCTGGCTCCAATGATTGAGGCGATGTTGATTGACTGTCCATATTCATCTTTCAAATGTTTACTATGCTTTTTTGCGCGCAAGAAACGCCATCCGCGTAATGGGGGCTTTCGGCTTTACGCGTGGGCTGCCGAGCATTTTTTGTTTCGCCGCGAGTTCTGACAATTGATCGGATATATCAAGTTCGGGTTTTTTGAGTACGTTGCATGCGATCTCGGTGATTACCGATTGCGTGTTTGACTCTTGGCTCTTTAAAAGGCGGTCTTGTCGCGAGATTGAAGTGAGCAGCGTTTGGTCGAACTCAAGCAACTCGGATATTTTTTTCATCTCAATATCTTGTGAGATGTGTTCAGGGGGCGGCGCTGATTGAACGTCGCCAGGCTGGCCTTGAAGAGATTTCATTCGGCTGCGTAGTTCGTTGATCTCCATTTCAAGACCGTCTACTTTTTGTGCGCACAAATAACGGTGGATGCTCAACAAGCGTTTTTTGACCTTCTGCAAATCAAGACGACGGAAAGATACTGAATTCAGGTCTGGCTCAATAGCCCGGCAACTGAGGAGATACTGGTTTTTTTTCTTTTCGAGTTCACATGCAATTTTTCTGGCTGAGTCCCACTGGCCGTTGGATTTATGCTCTAACAATTCGCCGACTTTTTTTTCATAATTTACGATCTGAGGTTGTTGATTTCTGACTTCGGCAATGTTGGCTTCTAATTCTTCAATATCTTTAAGCGCGTTGTCTATTTCAACTTGAGAACGTTTCAACTGCGGAACCAGGCGCCGGACTTCGATTTGATCAATGTCGGGGTCTTTGCGGCATTGCTCCATGGTTAGTTCAGCCATGGTCATCAATACTTGCAACTCTTGCTTAATGAATTTCGATTCGCCTTTGAGCGCTTTTTCGACCGCTTTTCGCAGGGAGGCTTCTTGTCCGTGAAAGCGGTGGTTTTGTAGGTAGCGGTCAGCTTGTTCTTGGGTGAGCCAGATTAATTCATTGTTGTGGACAATTTTCACCAAGGCGGCAGAACTCACTCCATGCGTCTCGGAACTGAGGTCAACGACGCTCGTTAAAAACTGGTTGAGTTTTTCCAGCGACGCATGCTCGTTCTCATCCCCAAATAATTCGTGGAATGAAACCTTCGCAACACATCCTTGCGCCTGAGTAGACATAATTACTCCTCAGGCTTCCATGGTTAAAATTTGTGGCAAAAAAGACAGATAATGAATAAATAAATTACAACATTTATAACTATACGGTATTTTCTCTGATTTCAATGAAAAAATCAATCCTTTTTCAAGAAAAAAATCAATCCGGCGCTTTCACTAGGGTTAAGGCTATGAAAACAAGTCTTTTACTTGATATCAATCAACGCCAGTAATTCGTTGGTTTTTTCTTCAAGTAAGTTTGAGTCACTGCGGGTTTCAACATTAAGCCGAAGAATCGGCTCAGTGTTTGATTTGCGTAAATTAAACCGCCATTGCTCAAACTCAAAGCTGATGCCGTCAGTCATGTCGATATGGATGCTTTGCTCACGGAATTTATCGTCGACGCGTTGAATCGCTGCGTCAGCGTCTACTATGCGGCGGTTGATCTCTCCGCTACATGGAAACGCTTGAATGCGCTCGCTGACTAATTGCGAGATCGACTTGCCTGTCTTGCACATGATTTCAACCACTAACAACCAGGGGACCATTCCACTATCGCAAAAGAAAAAGTCGCGGAAATAATGGTGCGCCGACATCTCACCGCCATAGATGGCGTTGACTTCGCGCATTTTTTCTTTGATGAACGCATGACCGGAACGGCATTGAACCGCCTCGCCGCCGTTCTGTTTTACCGTTTCGATGGTGTTCCAGGTCAGGCGCGGATCGTAGACGATCTTGGCGCCTTTCTCTCGCTGCAACATGGCTTCCGCTAAAAAGCCGACAATGTAATAGCCTTCGATGAAGTTGCCGTTTTCATCAAAAAAGAAGCAACGGTCAAAGTCACCGTCCCAGGCGATGCCCGCATCGGCTTTTTCACGAATTACCACATCCGCCGTTGATGCGCGATTTTCTGGCAGCAAGGGATTCGGTACGCCGTTGGGGAAGGTTTCATCTGGGTTGTGATGAACTTTGATAAACTCGAAGGGTAAGTGCTTTTCTAACTGATCGAGCGCAGGCCCTGCGCATCCGTTGCCCGCATTTACGACGAGTCTAAGCGGCTTCAATACGCTGATGTCAACCGTTTTCAGAATGCGTTCGATGTATGGCGCCATAACGTCGATTTGCTCAATGCTTCCAGTTTCCGAAGAGGCTTCAAACTTGCCGATTGATGCGAGGCGCTCGATATCTTTCAGGCCGGTTTCGCTGCTGATAGGGCGCGACCCTTCGCGGACGAACTTCATGCCGTTGTATTCAGGCGGATTATGGCTGGCGGTAATCATGATGCCGCCGTCTGCGTTAAGATGCGAAGTCGCAAAGTAGACCATCTCCGTCCCGCACAAGCCAATATCAACGACATCGGCGCCGCCTTCCGTTAGACCGCGTATCAATGCCTGCGAAAGTTCATTTCCCGAAGAGCGGATGTCGCGCCCGACAACGATCTTCTTCGCCGAAAGAAATTGCACCGTCGCGCGGCCAATGTTGTAAGCCAAATCGGGGTTGAGTTCTTCGGGAACGCGGCCTCGCGCGTCGTAGGCTTTAAAGCAGGGAAGCGGCGTATAGTCCGTCATGAAGTTCTCCATCAATCAGCCCAAAATAGTATTCGTTAGTATACCTTCGGAGCGAAGTTTGGTTTATCTCTATCACGTAATTTTTATACAAGCCGAATACATGTGAGAATCACTTTCGATCAATTTAGACCGGCTTAACTTGGGGCGGGTGCAACTCTGTGAGCGCCTGTGCAAAAGGGCCTGAAAGCTCGCACCGAAGCGAAGAGAGTTATACCCGCCCCAAACGCAATCGTACTATTAAGTATGGTCCGTAAAATTACACTTGCGGCGCGTCGCGGTGTTTGAGTTCTGCGACCACGCGGCGCACGTCCTGTGCACGGTCTTTGCGGCAAACCAGGACGCCGTCTTCGGTTGCAACCACAATGACGTTCTCAAGCCCGACGACGCCAACCGCCATTTGCTCGGCGCCCGCTTGATTGATGACGGTCACGTTCTTGCAATCAATCAAAACCGGATCGCCGCTGTTGAGTCCTTCTTCCTCGACGCCCAAGGCTTGCGCCAGGGATGACCAGGTACCGATGTCGTTCCAGGAGAACTTCGCAGGAACCATATAAACGCTCTGCGCATGTTCCAGTAATGCTTTATCAATAGATTGAGAGGGCATGCGTTCAAAGGCTTCGTTAAGCGCCTTCGCGTCTGGCGGCGTTTGTTGCAAGGCGTCCCGCATTTCTTCAATAGCGCGGGCGTAGGCAGGCGCGACGTTTTCGAGTTCCTCAATGAATGTCGATAGTTTCCAAAAAAAGAGGCCGCTGTTCCAGAGAAAGCGATTGGATTGGATGTATTCAACTGCTGTGTTGTGATCGGGTTTTTCACGGAATGAATGCACCGAATACACAGGCATGTCGTCGATCACGGCGTCTGGCTGTTCGCGGTCGCTGATTTCGATGTAACCGAACCCGGTTTCGGCACGAACCGGCTCAATGCCCAGTACCGCGATTGCGTCATGTTCGACTGCCGCTTGCAGCGCGGTGTGAACGGTTTGGTGTAAGGCGTCATCGTCGCCAATATAAATGTCTGCGCTAATGATGGCGATGCGGTGTTTCAGCGCTTCATCGCCCCAGCGGGCGAGCAGGTGCGCGGCGGCGAACGCAAGGCAGCCAGCGGTATTGCGCGGCGTGGGTTCTGAAAGAATGTTGGCTGTCGGAAAGTCAGGAAGTTGCGCCTGGATGGGTTCTGCAAGCGATTCGTTCGTCGCGATAAACAGGTGTTCGGGCCCAGACAGCGGTAGCCATTGCCGGACGCAGCGTTCTAACATACTTTCGCTGTCATCCACCAAACGCAGTAATTGCTTAGGCCGACGGCGCCGACTTAACGGCCAAAACCGCTCGCCGGAACCGCCAGCCATTATGATGGTAACAAGTGGCGCTTGCATCGGTTCGCTCCCAGTTGTGAGTCAAACCAATTATACGTGAACCTCTGCTGATGGCGACGGCTGCGGCGCCGGATTTTCAATTTGAACATTCAACTCGCCGTCGACTAAGTCAATGTGAATTTGCGCGCCGTCGAAAATTTCACCTGCGATTAATTCACGCGCCAGGCGGTTTTCGAGTTCCTTTTGAATCATACGCCGCAACGGACGCGCACCGTACACCGGGTCGTAACCGCTGAGCGCAATGTGTTCTTTCGCCGCGTTGCTGACTTCAATGCTCAGTCGGCGTTCCTGTAAGCGATGGCGCAATTCGTCCAGCATCAAGTCAACTATTTTCTCTATTTCTTCCAGGCTCAATGATTTGAACAAGACGATGTCGTCGACGCGGTTCAAAAATTCGGGGCGGCAATGGATGCGAAGTTCATCCATGACTTTTTGGCGCACATCGTTTGAAACCTCATCGCCCGCCGCCGTTGTGTCGTAAAGATGATGTGAGCCGATATTCGATGTCATAATGATGACCGTATTCTTAAAGTCGATGGTGCGGCCTTGCGAGTCGGTCAGGCGCCCGTCGTCCAGAATCTGCAACAGGATGTTAAACACATCGTGATGCGCTTTCTCAAATTCATCAAACAGGATGACGCAATAGGGCTTGCGGCGCACTGCTTCGGTCAATTGGCCGCCTTCTTCAAACCCGACATAGCCGGGAGGCGCTCCGATCAGGCGTGAAACGCTATGCTTCTCCATGTATTCTGACATGTCGATGCGCACGATGTTGTCTTCTGAATCAAACAATGAAGTCGCCAGCGCTTTGGCCAATTCCGTCTTTCCGACGCCGGTCGGCCCCAGGAAAATAAACGAACCAATCGGGCGGCGCGGGTCTTTGATGCCTGCGCGGGCGCGCAGCACGGCGTCTGCGACGGCGCTGACGGCCTCGTCTTGTCCGATGACGCGCTCATGCAGCACGTCTGAAAGATGCAGCAATTTTTCGCGTTCGCCTTCCATCAATTTTGATACGGGAATCCCCGTCCAGAGGGCGACGATCTCGGCGATTTCCTCTTCGGTGACTTCTTCGCGCAAAAATTGGTTCGCGCCTTGTTTGTTGAGCAAGGCGGCTTCTTTTTCAGCAATCTGACTCTGCAATTGCGGCAAGCGCCCGTGACGTAGCTCCGCTGCTTTTGACAGATCGTACGCGCGTTCGGCTTGCTCGATTTCGATCTTGATCGACTCCAGTTCCTCACGAAGTTGACGTACGGATTGGATGCCTTCTTTTTCGGCTTCCCATTGGGCGCGCATACTCGACGCCCGCGCTTTCAGGTCAGCCAGTTCTTTCCGCAACGCAATCAAGCGCTCCTTGCTGGCGCTGTCTTTTTCTTTGCTGAGCGCCTGTTCTTCGATTTCGAGTTGCATGACGCGGCGGGTGACCTCGTCGAGTTCCGTCGGCATGGAGTCGATTTCCGTACGAATTTTGGCGCAGGCTTCATCCATCAGGTCGATGGCTTTGTCCGGCAAAAAGCGGTCAGAAATATAGCGGTTCGACAACACGGCCGCCGCGACTAGCGATTTATCTTGAATCTTGACGCCGTGGTGGACTTCATACCGCTCGCGCAAACCGCGAAGGATCGAAATTGCGTCTTCAACCGTGGGCTGCTCAACCAGTACAGGTTGAAAGCGGCGTTCGAGCGCGGCGTCTTTTTCGATATGCAGGCGGTATTCGTTTAGCGTGGTGGCGCCGATGCAATGTAGTTCGCCGCGCGCCAGCATGGGTTTGAGCATGTTGCCCGCGTCCATAGAGCCTTCGGTTTTACCCGCGCCGACGATGGTGTGCAGTTCGTCAATAAAGAGAAGGATGCGCCCGTCGCTGTTTTTGATCTCGGTCAGCACCGCTTTGAGGCGTTCCTCAAACTCGCCGCGATACTTGGCGCCCGCAACCAGCGATCCCATATCGAGCGAAAAGATTTGCTTGTTTTTGAGACCTTCCGGTACGTCGCCCCGTACGATGCGATGGGCGAGGCCTTCGACGATGGCGGTCTTGCCTACGCCCGGCTCGCCAATTAAGACTGGGTTGTTCTTTGTTTTACGAGACAGAATTCGAATGACGCGGCGGATCTCGCCGTCACGCCCGATCACGGGGTCGAGTTTTCCCTTCGAGGCTTCGGAGACCAACTCGCGTCCAAAGCGTTCCAAGGCGTCGTATGTCGATTCGGGCGAAGCGCTGGTGACGCGCTGGTTGCCGCGCACCGACAGCAGGGACTTGAGAAACGCATCGCGACTAAGCCCGGCGTCTTTAAAAATTTTCACGGCGGGTGCAGCGATCTTTCCCGATAGCAGCGCAAGAACCAGGTGCTCAACGCTGATGTATTCGTCTTTCAGTTGCTTGGCCTCGGCTTCAGCCTGGACGATCAGCTGGTTCAAGCGGCTGGACGCATAACTCTGCCCATTGTCGCGGCCTGGGCCGCTGACGCGGGGACGGCGGTTGAGTTCGTCTTCGAGTTGGCTTTCGATTGCGCCCGTCGGAACCTCCATCTTGCTGAGCAGCCGTGGAACGAGCCCTTCCGGCTGACGCAGCAACGCCAACATCAAATGCTCGACGTCGATTTCGAGATGATTATTTTCGACCGCGATGTGTTGCGCGGCGGCGATGGCTTCTTGAGATTTTTGGGTGAAACGGTTCATATCCATACGTATTCGCCTCCTTGAGTCGGCGTTGGTTATTTTACCATGAATGCAAATGTCGTGCACAAAAGTTCCATGATTGCATTTTTTTCTATAAATCTTAATTTTCTAGGATGTTATGCCGTTGTGAACTAACTAGAGTCTACTTTTTTTGCAGGTGCTATTCTGTGTCATTATGGCGCAATTCGGTTGCATCATTGACTCGACTTAGTTAAACTTGATCTTGTGTTCTTTAATCAAACTACACTAAGTCAAGTTAATGATATATCCACTTTCTTTCGTCAAAATAGTTTGACTTAGGTGAATTTAATCCGACTGGATTTAGTCTGTTTTTTCAGGCTTAATGTTATCGACTAACTATAGTCAACTACAGGATTGTGCAAAATTGGTTTATGATTATCTCTGGAGAAAAAACGAATGGCGCATAATCCACGGAATTTTATAAATCTGCTTCGTCTCGTTGGCTTAACCATGCTGACTGGAGTCGTGTATGTCTTACTGAAAATTCAAGGAAAACTCCGTATGTAACTCAAAACATGTGATTTATGTGTAATATCCTACCTCTGTCTTTCTTCTGAATTCGCCTTTCCTTATTTTCACCTTCAATAAAAATATGAATAAAGTTAAAATTATGTTTAATTATATTGACAACTCGGTTCAATTATATTAATATTGTTTTTAACTTTGTTGAATTCAGGAGGGCTTATGAATCTCCAAAACGAACAACCATCTTGGCTTAGGGCGCTCAATGATGAAGACCTGCAGTTTCTGAAGCGCTTCATCCTGGCGTCCGGGTCTTTGAAAGCGCTGGCGAGTGAGTACGGCATTTCTTACCCAACCGTAAGGACGCGGCTCGACCGGCTCATCGAAAAAGTGAAAGTTGCAGAACAGAGCGGGCTTGAAGACGAGTTCCATCGCCTCATTCAAATTAAGGTGGCTGAGGGTTCGCTGGGCGCATCCACGGCGAAACAACTGCTCAAAGTCCATCGCGAAAGTGTAAAATCCATGGAGGAACAGTCATGAAAACATATAAAAAATGGATTCAAGTTTTTCTAATTTTCGCAACGTGGGCTATTGCTGATTGTTTTGGTGTAGAGCCGCAACAAATTCTCCCAAAAGAAATGGGCAAATTCACCTCGGAACGCATTGTGGGGCATGATCTGTCTTACACAGATTTCATAGATGTGTTCTATAACGATCAAGGAATCTTGGTTAATAACAAATATAATAAAGGCGCCATATCTGTACCTCTATTCATATATGAAGACCCAGGTTTTGAGGCGGAAACCATCATTTACTCAGCCGAAATCAAAAGCGACAAGATTGATTTGAAGGCCTATCTCGAAATGCTCTGCACGTTTCCCGATGGAAAAACCTATTTTTCCCGGGGCGTTTCACAATCTTTAAGTGGAGCAACAACGTGGGAAATGCAACAGACGCCGTTTTTTCTGAAAGCGGGGCAACGGCCCACTCGCATAACAGTTGGGCTTCGTTTTGAAGAACCGGGTTTTGTTTATATTCGAAATATTGAGCTGAAGAAGGCGGACAACTCCCTGCGGTCTTCGCTGTATTTCTATCAATCGGTTATGCCGCGATTGCTGGGAATCATCTATGGATGCTGGGGGGCGGCCATCGGGATCCTCGGCGGGATCATGGTTCCTAAGGGACGTTTTAAAAAACTGGTGCTAACGCTGATTGCCAGTATGGGATTGTTCAGCGTCGCCATATTTATCCTCGCGGTTCAATTGCAGATGAGTACAGGAATCTCTGTCTCAATAATCAATCAATATTACATTGCCGCTGGACTCGGAATCGTTCTCTCGGTTGTATTTATACCAATCATGCTGAGGCGCTATCAGGAGGTCGAACTGCGAAAAATGCAAGCCAAGGATATCGGGTAAATAAAAGAGACCGGAGGCCTTTTGCGTTGGCTCGCGTGTGCGTCTACACTGCTATCAATCATTGTAAAGGCTAGGGGAAACGCACATGGATTCATTGTTTGACGACGCGCCGCAAAAGGCGTACGTTGATGAACTCAACGTCGGAGATTTGGTCGAGTCGGCCTTTGTCGTACATCGCCTCAATCTGCGGGAGTACGATAAGGGCAAATTTTTACAAGTTCGGCTCGGCGACCGCACTGGTAAAGTCAACGCGGTTTTATGGAACAATGCCGACAGCGTCAACGAGCGCCTCGAAGAAGGGCAGATTGTCCATATCGAGGGCAAGGTCAATAGTTATCAGGGTGAATTACAAATCACCTTAGACCGCATCGAAGCGCTGCAAGACCTTTCAGAAGTTGACCCTGGCGATTTTTTGCCGAAGTCGCCGTATGAACTGGACGAAATGACCGCTGAATTTGACCAGCGTATTGAAGAAATCCAGGATACGGATTTTCGCGAGTTGTTGGAATCGTTTCGAAACGATGAGGCCGTTTGGAAAAAATTCTCAACTGCCCCCGGCGCAAAGTTATGGCATCACCCCTACATTCACGGCTTGCTGGAACACACGCTTTCCGTGATTCGGATGTGTCGGGCGGCGGCGGACAATTACCCAAATATCAATCGCGATTTGTTGATAACGGGCGCGGTGTTTCATGATTCAGGCAAGATGGATGAGTTTGAATATGATTTTCGCATCGACTATAGCACCCAAGGGCGTTTGCTGACGCACGTCTATATGAGCACAAAACTGGCTGAGCAGTTGATTGAACGGCTGGAAGCGTTCCCCGAAGAAAAACGCCGCCTTTTGTTGCACATTATCCTATCTCACCACGGCGAAACGGAGCGTTCTCCCGTTTTGCCAATGACCTTGGAAGCCTGCCTGCTGCATCATGTTGAAAATATGGACGCGCAAATTGCTGCGTTTCAACGGGAAATGGACAAAGTCGGCAACGAGAGCAAACCTTGGACCGGGTATGTAAACTTGATTGGACGTTATTTATACCGTGGAGAGCCTCAGGCGCCGGATGATGAAGAAGCGGCATCCTAACGGGGTGGCGTGACCGTGCTTGAAAGCGCCCGTTTATGAGTACAATGAGTCAAAAGGATAATCAAGGATAATCGTTGTTCATGTCAAATAAATTACGCAGTTCTCAATTGCTCAGCCAGTTGTATTGGCGCTACCAGCGCCGCCGCCTGATCGGCTTGCTTTCGCTATGCCTTCTCTGTTTGATGCTGGGCGCTCAGGGCATGTTGTTCACGGGTATGGCGCTACGCTTAGAACAATTCAGCCTAAACGTGCTCTTTACGGTCTTGTTATTGGGCGGCGCTGCCGTCATTGGGCGATATATATACGACTGGTTGGCGGACGGAGTGTTTGCGCGCCGATTTTTTCATCAATGGGAATCGCACCACCAGGATGTCGCGCACCGCACCGACTTGGT
This sequence comes from Candidatus Hinthialibacter antarcticus, assembly GCA_030765645.1. Lineage (NCBI taxonomy): Bacteria > Candidatus Hinthialibacterota > Candidatus Hinthialibacteria > Candidatus Hinthialibacterales > Candidatus Hinthialibacteraceae > Candidatus Hinthialibacter > Candidatus Hinthialibacter antarcticus. Next base: position 42,272 of record JAVCCE010000008.1, read on the forward strand.
TGTGTATAGCGAACGTCAACCGGATGAAATCCAACGCTTGGGCTATTCGCAAGAACTGATTCACGCTGAAGACGAAATATTGATTGAGCGATTGCAGGCAATAGCCCAACACAGCGCGCCTACTCCGCTGCGGTTGCCGCTGGCGTTGCTCGCGGCGGTGGTTATTTCATCGGGATTGATGTGGCTGGTCAAAGGAGACGCGTTGCAAGCGGAGTCGCGCCGCATCGCGCAGGCGCTGGTCGTGTATGATGCGCCGGACGACAGTCTATCGTTGCAAGTTCCAACCCAGGTGACGGTAAAACGCGGCGATCCGCTCACGTTGTCGGCGACCATTCAGGGAGACCCGAAAGGGCAATTCGCGACGCTGCATCGGGAATTTCGATCCGGCTGGGAGAGCGTAAGCGTCGCGCCGCAAGACGGGCGGGCCGAGTTTTCGTTGCCCAGCCTCAATCGTGAAATGGTCTACTACATTTCGCTGGGCGATGCATTGTCCAACCGGGGGACGGCGACGCCGCTCGATCCGCCTGCATTGGCGAAGGGGCGCATTGTCATTCAGCCGCCAGCCTATACCAACTTGCCGCAAGAGACCATCAACCATTGGCGGGCGTTCTCGGCGCCGCGTGGCAGCCATGTGACGTTTGCGGGCATTGCCAGCGCCAGTTTGACCGCTGCGACGGCGCAGTGGTTGGGTAATCCATATCCATTGACGCTAGGCGGCGGCGAGTTTGCGATTGAGATCGAACAGATTCATCAGAACAGTGAATTTACCGTCTCGATGCAAGATGAAAACGGCATGATCGGCCAGTCGCAGTCAATTCAAATTGAAATGGTTGAAGACGCGACGCCGCAGGTTGAGATCATGGCGCCGCCGGAGAATATAGACATCCCCGGCGGGATGGCGATTGGCGTTTCGGCCCATATTCAAGATGATTACGGCGCCCGTATTATGCTGCTGCATTCGCAACTGAACTATGACGAATCGACCAACAAGTCTGAACTGGTGTGGAAATACACCGAAGAACAAGCGGCGGACATAAACAGCGGTAAAGATTTTTATGTGAATTTTGAATGGAACATCGCGCCGTTTGAAATGTATCCCGGCGATGAATTGACGTTCTATCTTGAAGCGTTCGACGAAGACCCGTTTCATGGTCCGAAGGCGGCGCGTTCAAAAACACATACGGTGCGGTATCCCTCGTTATTGGATTTGGTGGATGAACTGAACCAGGAAGAAGATACCCACATTGAAGATTTGAATGAGATTCTCGCTGAACAACGCGATATCCGCAACAATCTAGACGATACCTTGGAGCGCATTGCGGAAAAGTCTGAAATGCAGGGGCAGGAGGAGCAGGGCGAAGAACAATTCTGGATGGAAAAACAAGAACTCGAAACCATCAAAGACCGCCAGGAAGAACTAATCGAAGAAGCCAAACGCATTGAAGAAGAACTCGAACAGTATCAAGAGTCAGCTAACGAAGAGCTCAGTTCTGAGGAAAAAGAAGAGCAGGGCTTTACGCCGGATACCTTAGAAAAACTGAGCCGCGTTCAAGAATTGATGAAGGAGATGGTCGACCAGGAAAGCCAGCAACTGATGGAGCAAATGGAATCGGCTATCGAACAACTTTCGCAAAATATGGATGCTGAGCAGATGCAGGAACTCGATTTCAGCGTCCAGAATTTTGAAGAGCAGCTCGACCGGACGCTGTCGATGCTCGAATCGACCTTTCAGTTCCGTCAGTTAGAAGGCCTTCGTCAAACGGCGGAGGAACTGGCCCAGCGCCAAGACCATCTGATGCGCGAAACGGAGCAATTACAGCAGGACGTTTCGAGTCTCGAATCAGAAATCCAGGAGATGGAAGAACAAGCGCAGCAATTGGCGCAAGAGCAAGAACAACAAGGCGAAAATTCGCAAGCAGAGAATTCGCAATCGGGTGAACAGAACCAAGGCGAGCAAACCCCGTCGGGCGAGAATAGCGAATCTTCCGAGCAATCGGAGGGCGAGCAAGGCGACGCCGCCTCAGAAGAACAGCAACGCCTGCAAGAGGAAATCAATAAGAAAAAAGAAGAACTAAGCGCGAAAGAAAACCTGTTGGCGCAGCGTCAAGAGCGCTTGCAAGAAGACGCTGAAGCGATGATGGAACAGATGGAGAAGATGAAGGAAGAGATGAGCGAAAGCAACCCCATGCTCGCTCAAAAGATGGAACAAATGCTGGAGCAGCTGCAAGAAAATAAAACCATGCAGCAAATGAAAAAAGCCGCCCAGCAATTACAGTCGGGCCAGCCGCAAATGGCGCAGCAGAACCAGAAAAAAGCGCTGGAATCTCTGCAACAAATGTCAGAGCAAATGAACGACCAAATGGCCAATATGGGCATGCAAAATATGGAAGAAGATTCCAACCAGATTAAGCGCCTGGTTGATCGCGGATTGTTTCTTTCGGATGAGATGGAAGGCCTGACCGAGTCCGTCATGGGGCAGAGCGAGGCCTTGGCTGCGTTGCGAATCGCGAACGCCTACTTACGCGAAATCAAGCGCGTACGCACCGTATGGAAAGGCGTCGCAGCGCAGAACCCGTATCTCAATCGACGTTCGGGCCAATTGCTGCAACAGAGCGAACAACGCCTCTATGAAGCCGTGGAGGTAGGGCAGGGCGTCAAATGGCTGGGGCTGCATGAAGCCCGCCAGTCGTTGATTGCGCTCAATCAGGCGTTGCGTCAGATGATGCAAGACAATCAGGACATGATGCAGCAAATGCAGCAGCAACAAAGCAGTATGCAGGATTTCCAACAGCAGATGCAACAGATGATGCAGCAACAGCAAAGCCTCAACCAGATGATGCAACAGCTGAAGCAACAAGGCGAACAAGGCGAAAAGATGGCCGAACAACTCAAGCGCATGGCGCAGCAACAATCGCGTATTCGCAAAGAGATCGAAAAAATGATGCAGCAAAACCGCCACGCCCGCCAATTGAAAAACCGGCTGCAGGGCATCTATGACGAGATGCGCGAGGTCGAAAAACTGCTGGAAGCCGGCGAGAGCGGCGACGAAGTCGATGAACGCCAACAACGCATCATGACGCGGATGCTCGAAGCGGGCACCATGCAGGAAGAAGACGAATACGGACGCGAGCGCCGCGAAGAAACGCCTGATGCGGTCGAAACTGAATCGCCGGAAGGCGAAGTAAAAACCGATTGGAAAGATTCAATACGCCGAAGCCTGGAGCAACCGCCGCTTGACAATATCCCGCCGCAGTATCGCGAGGCGATCAAGAAGCATTACATCCGGTTGTCTGAAGAAGCGCTGCCCGGTTAAGCGCGCCTTTTGCAATATTGTCGAAATATGATATAACAGGCTGGGCTTCGCGCCCGGCCTGATTTATTTTTGGGAGGATAGAAATGCAACGAAATAACAAGACGTGGACATTGCGCTGCTTGGCCTTATTTATTCTGTGTGGAACAATGGCAATAACAACAATGAATGTAGGAGCAGGCGCTGTGAAAATTGAGAAAACGACTTTCGAAGGCTGGAATGATTGTTACCGGATGTCAAACGGTGAAGTTGAATTAATCGCAGTGGCGGACATCGGCCCGCGTATTCTGCGCGTCGGGTTTGTCGGCGGGCAGAATTTCTTTAGCGTAAGTGAAGGCAGTAAGGGAAAAACTGGCGGCAACGAATGGAACGGCTACGGCGGACACCGCTTCTGGATCGCTCCTGAAATGGATTACACCTATCACCCTGATAACTTCCCCGTCAAAGCGGAGGTTCAAGGCAATTCGATCACGTTTACTTCATCGCCGGAATTGGTTGACTTCAGCAACCGCGCAGCAATGGACAATGACGAGTTGTATGAAAAAGTGAATGACCCGGCGTTTAAGTCTAAGTTGACCGTACAAAAGGTTATGAAAGTCACTATGTCAGAAGAAGGCGAAGTGACTGTCGATCATACCGCGACCAATGTTGGTACTCAAACCTTGGATATTTCGCCCTGGGTATTGACCGTCATGAGTAAAGAAGGTCTTGCAATTATTCCCAATGAACCTTATGCGCCCCACGGCCCCGGCCATTTTCTTCCTGAACGGCAATTGGTGTTGTGGAGTTATACCTTCATGAATGATTACCGCATCCAGTTCGGCGACCGCTATTTCACTGTGCAGCAGGACCCGAAGGCAACCAAGCCGTTTAAACTGGGCTTCTCCGATACGCAAGGTTGGGCGGGTTATTCATTAAATGGTGAATTGTTCGTCAAATATATGGACCGCATTCCAGGGAAATCTTATCCTGACATGGGAAGTTCAGTTGAATTGTTTACCAACAACGCCATCATGGAAATCGAGTCGCTCGGCCCGGAGTTTAACTTGAAACCGGGCGAAGGTATGTCGCACCAGGAGCGCTGGCGCTTGTTCAAAACTGGCCCGATCGAACGAAACGATGATGCGATTGATGCCAAACTCAAGCCATTGGGCTTAGTGGAGTAATTCCAATTCGATGAAGCGAAAAAGGGGGCGGTGATCCGTCCCCTTTTTATTAGTGAGGAGAAATGAAAATGAACATTCTACGCGCTTGTATGGCATTGTGCGTATTAACGCTGCTCCTTCCGTCTCCGCAATGCGAGACGATTACCTTCGGCTCGCTGGTTGATGAGATGACCGACATGCACCGCTTGGCGAAGTTCCCTGAACCTGTGTATAAGACCGTCCAGTTTTCATCGTATGACCGGCGCAGCAAGACGCCGGGCGGGCCGGACTGGTATGCAAATTCCGACGGCTTTGGCAGCGAACCCATTCCCAATTTTGAAGAAGTATTGAAAGAGCCGGGTGCGGACAACATTGGTGAATATCTCGTTTGCGACGTAAAAGGCCCCGGCGCGATTGTGCGAACCTGGACGGCGGCGATCAAAGGCGATGTTCGCGTGTATTTAGACGGCTCGAAAGATGCGGTGTATGAAGGCTCCGCACAGCAGTTCTTTCAATATACGGCGCAGCATTTTTTAGCGGATAGCGGCATTGATTCAAAACTGATCGACCGCACGTTTCAACAAAGAAATGCGTGTTACTTTCCGATTCCATTTGCGCGGCGCTGTCGCATTGAATGGCGCGGCAATTTGAAGGAACTACATTTTTATGAAGTGCAGATTCGCTTGTATGAGCCACACGCCGAAGTCGCGACGTTTGAGCCAAGCGACGTAAAAGTCTTTCAGGAAAAGATTGAATCCGTTGCAAAAATTCTGGGCGATATCGACGGCGAATGGCAGTACAAATCCGAAAAAGAAGCGCTGCCTTTGAATGCTATGTTGAAAGCGGGTGAAACGGTTTCTTCGATTAAGCATAAAGGCTCAGGCGCGATTGAACGGCTGACGCTTCAACTCAAAGCCGATGATCTCAACGCGGCGCTGCGCCAGACGGTGATGAAAATTTCATTCGACGGCTTCCAGACTGAACAGATCATTTCGCCCGTCGGTGATTTTTTTGGCGCGGCGCCGGGCGTGAATCCCTATACTTCGCTTCCATTTACCGTGACGCCAGAGGGCGAAATGACCTGCCGCTATGTGATGCCGTTTCGCGAGAGCGTGAATATCACCTTTGAAAACCGGGGCGAACAGACGGTTGAAATTATTGGTTCCGTTTTGCCGTGCGCGTTTGAAGTCGAGCCGGAGCGCTTCCAGCATTTTCGGGCGCGTTGGCGCGTCGAACATGACCTGATTAGCAAACCGGAACGCGACTTGCCGTTTTTGCTCGCCAATGGAAAAGGCGTTTACGTTGGTACCACCAGTTATTTATGGAACCCGAATTTGATCCCTACGCCGTATGGCAACTGGTGGGGCGAAGGCGACGAAAAAATATTTGTCGATGAGGATGAATTTCCTACGACATTCGGTACTGGCTCAGAAGATTACTACAACTACGCCTGGTCGGCGCCGGATATATTCTTGTTTCCCTATTGCGGACAACCTCTCAACGATGGTCCCGGCAATCGCGGGTTCGTGACCAATTTTCGCTGGCATGTGATAGATGCGCTGCCGTTTAACGAACAGATTGCCTTCTATATGGAACTCTTCACTCATCAGTTGACGCCCAAATTAACCTATGCGCGTATCAGTTACCACTATGGCTCGCCGGGAATCTACGACGATGTATCGCGTATCAGCATGGACGATTTGCGTAAGCCCGTTCGCGATCAGGTTTGGAGCCCTGTAGCGGAATTTGGTGCTCAGAATTCGACGTTTTATGAAACCGAAGCCGTTGCGACAAAGAGCGCAACAAGCCGTATGGACAATGACAATCTGTTTTCAAACGGCTCATGTTGGGTCTGGCAGCCAAAAGCAATCGGAGAAACGGTTGAGTTAAAACTGTCGTTACAAGAAGCGGGCAAGTACGGCTTGCGTATGACCTGCGCCCACACAGAAAATTCGGGGACGTTTTCTATTCTATTTAACGGAGAAGACATCGACGAAATCGTTGAATTGAATGTTGCGCACCGGAAGTATTTGAGAAACCGCTTTCTGCCGGAGTTTGAATTAAAAGCCGGAGAGCAAACGCTGGTTTTAAAATATGAGGGTGCGCCCGACGGCGCCGCTGGCGAGATCGGCGTCGATTTTGTTTGGCTGCAAAAGCGATAGAAGTTTTTTACGTACTGGAGTAGGGGCGCAGCGTGCCGCGCCCGTGATAACACCGATTAGAAATCTTTAATTCAAGGCGTGGGTGCAACTCTGTGAGCGCCTGTGCATAAAGGCCTGAAAGCCTGCACTGAAGCGAAGAGAGATGTACCCACGCCTTGATTCCGATGTCTATATACCAAATAAGCGTTATTGAAATAACTGCGCTAAATTCTCTTTATACGGTGGATAGATAATGCCTTTTTCGGTGACGAAGGCGGTGACCAATTCATTTGGAGTTACGTCGAAAGCTGGGTTGTAGACTTTGATTCCATCCGGCGCGGTTTGTTTGCCAAAGCCGTGGGTGATTTCTTCGGAGTTGCGTTCTTCAATCGGAATCAACGCGCCTTCGGCAAGGTTCATGTCAATGGTTGAGGTCGGCAACGCGACGTAAAAGGGGATGCCATGATGCTTGGCGAGAACCGCGACGCCGTAGGTTCCAATCTTATTGGCGACGTCTCCGTTAGCGGCGACGCGGTCGGTCCCAACGATGACGGCCTTGATCCAACCCTTCGCCATCACTGATGCTGCCATGTTGTCGCAAATCACAGTGACGGGAATATCGGCTTGCTGCAGTTCCCAGGCGGTGAGGCGCGCGCCTTGTAGCAGCGGGCGGGTTTCGTCGGCGAACACGTTGAGCGTGACGCCATTTTCTTTGGCGATGAACATCGGCGCCAGCGCGGTGCCATAGCGGGCGGTGGCGAGACCGCCGGCGTTGCAGTGAGTTAATACGCCGTCGCCTTCATTGAAAAGCGTCGCTCCGAATTCACCAATGGCGCGACAGACGGCGGCGTCTTCTTCGAGCATTCGTTGCGCTTCGTCGAAAACGATTGTTTTTAATTCATCGACAGATTTGCCGCTATTTTCGCTCGCGACCCGTTTAATGCGGTCAAGCGCCCAAAACAGGTTTACAGCCGTCGGACGCGAGGTCGCCAGGTAATCGGCGGCTTTCTCCACATCGGCTTGGAACGCGGTAAAATCAGCGGCAGTCGAGTGCTTGACGCCGATATAGACGCCAAATGCAGCGGAAACGCCAATCGCAGGGGCGCCGCGTACGCGCAGCATTTTGATGGCTTCCCACATATCTTCAATGGTCTCGATGGTAATATATAACGTCTGCGTGGGCAGCAGCGTTTGGTCGATGATTTTGACTTGTCCATCCACGACGGCTATGGTATCGAACGGCATGGCTTGTATCCTTACATATTGGTTTGCAATGGGAGAAACGGTAGCATCGAACCGTTTGTCCGGCAACCGTTTATCCTGAGCTGCACAGATTGATCAAAATTCTTTATGAACGTATTACTGGAATCACTCTATAGCAAGCAAGGTTTGATCGCCTATACCAAGCGCTACGGCTTGCGCTTGACCAAGGCGCTGGGGCAGCATTTTTTGATCCAGCGCGAATGGATGGCGGCTGTGCTCAACCGGTCTGAGATTCCCCGCGAAGGTTGCGTTATCGAAATTGGCCCGGGAGTGGGGCACCTCACATGGTTGCTGTTGGAGCGCGGTTTAAACGTCGTCGCCATCGAAAAAGACCGCCGCTTTGCCGGAATGATTCAAGAACTGGCGGCGTTAGAGCCTACCTACAAAGACCGCTTGCGCATCATTGAAGGCGACGCGCTGAAGACGGACTTCAAAGCGCTGCAAGAAGAAACGGGCGCGAGATGCGTCATCGGCAACCTGCCATACAACGCCGCGACGCCGATTCTATTTCATCTCGCGTATTCTCAGGCGCCGCTGGAATGTATATGCACCATGGTGCAGAAAGAAGTCGGCGAGCGAATTATGTCGAAATCGGGCTGCAAAGCCTACGGTCGGCTGTCGGTGGTTCTACAATATCTGTTTGACATTACCGCCAGCGAGGTGATTCCGCCTTATGCGTTTTTCCCGGCGCCCAAGGTCGATTCGCTGGTGTTAAAATTTGCGCCTAAGACTGATGTTGACGCAGAGTTTGCGCAGCAATTTTTAGAGAAGGTTGTGCATGTCGGTTTTTTGCACCGCCGTAAAAAATTGCGTACGTCGCTAAAAGGCGCGACTGTACAAAAGCAAATTTTCTCGCTTGATTTTTTACGTGAAGCAGAAGCCCAATTCAACTTTGATGACCGCGCCGAACAGTGGCCGGTTGAACAGTGGGTCGCATTTGCGGAATATGTTCGGTCCCAGCCCGTTTCAAATCCAACGGGCGTTTAATTATTAAAGAAGGAAAAAGAAATGACCAAACGAGTAATCACTTTGGGGCATAGCCCAGACTCCGATGACGCATTTATGTTTTACGGCCTCGCCCAGGATAAAATTGATACCGGCGACTTGCAGTTCAAGCACATCTTGCAAGACATTGAAACCTTGAACCATCGCGCGGCGGTGGGCGAGCTCGACATCACCGCGATTTCCGTCCACGCCTATGCGTACGTCAACCACAACTACGCCATCTTGACGGCGGGCGGCAGTTTAGGGCTGGGTTATGGGCCGATGGTGGTCGCGAAAGAAAACTGGGATATCAAAACGCTCAAGACCAAGAAAATCGCGATTCCCGGTAAGATGACCTCCGCCTATCTTGCCCTGCGGCTTTGCATTGGCGAATTTGATTTTGACGTCGTCCCATTTGACCAGATCATCCCCGCTGTGGAAGACGGGCGCGTCGACGCAGGCCTGATTATCCATGAAGGCCAGTTGATGTATGGCGATCACGGTTTGCACAAACTGGTCGAACTAGGCGAATGGTGGAGCGAAGAAACCGGCGGGCTGCCGTTGCCTTTGGGCGCCAATGCGATTCGCAAAGACCTCGGCGAAGAAATGATCCAGCGCATCGCGCCGTTCATGCGCAAGACCATTCAATACAGCCTGGACAACCGCGAGGGCGCCTTGGCCCACGCCATGCAATACGCCCGTGATTTGAAGCAAGAACAAGCCGACAAGTTCGTCGGGATGTATGTCAATGAATTGACCTTGCATGTGAGCGATCAAGGCAAGGAATCCTATAAATTGTTTTTAGATCGCGGTTATAAAGAAGGAATCATTCCAAATCCCGTCGATTTAGAATTTATCGAATGCGGCTGATTTAATGGAGGAAAGTAGCATGAGACTTCGCATCGCTTTTGCCTTGTGCGTATTTCTGGGAACCGCTGGCTTGGCTGGCGCGGTTGAAGAGGGATTCGACTCGCTCTTCAACGGGAAAAATTTAACCGGATGGACTGTCGAACATGGTGAAGCCGGGACGTTTTCCGTTCAAAAAGACGTTCTCTATTGTCCTGGCGTGACAGGCTATCCCGCCTGGCTTCGCAGCGAAAAAGTATACGAGAATTTTGATCTGCGCTTTGAGTTTCGTATGGACGGCTGGTGCAACAGCGGCGTCTTCTTCCACGCGCCGCTGCATGGCCGCAATTCAAAAGTCGGCTTTGAATTTCAGATCGACCATAAAAGCGAAGAAGGATTACTGAAAAAATCTGCGGGCGCCTTGTTCGATGTGCTCCCGCCGAAAGTCATGGCGATTGGGCCGGATAAAAGTTGGAACCAGGGACGTATTTTGATGGACTGGCCGCGCCTGACCTGCTGGATCAACGACCGAGTCGTACAAGAGCTGAATGTTGAAGAGCACCCTGAACTCAAGCACCGATTGCGCAAAGGCTACCTTGGCTTGCAGGATATGGGCTACAAAGTCTGGTATCAGAATATCCGCATCAAAGAACTGCCTTCAAAAGAAAAATGGCAATCCTTATTTAACGGCGAGAACTTCGACGGCTGGTATCAAGAAGGTAAGGGCGCCGTATGGAAAGTCATCGACGGCGCGATGCACACCGCAGGCGGGACCAGTTATATGGTCACCAATGGCGAGTATGAAAATTTTGAATTTCAGTCTTATGTTCGCACCAGTGCGAATGCCAACGGGGGAATATTCGTCCGATGGAAGCAACTGGAAGGCGGCGACCGGGGCAATGAAATTCAAGTTGAAAACACGCCGGATTCAAATTTTCCCACTGGAAGCCTGTACAATATCATCCGTGCGCCGATGTTCCATTATGAGAATGAAGAGTGGTTTCTCATCCAGATTAAAATTGTCGGCTCGCGTTTAGTTGTCCGTGTGAACGGTGAAACCGTGGTTGAAACAGATGAATTTCCCACTGTCCGCAAGGGCCATATTTCACTGCAAATGCACAGCCATGATCCGTGGATCGAGTTTAAAGATTTAAAAATCAAAACACTGTAGTTTTCTGCAATTGAATTATAATGCGCGCCCAGGGGACTGTTTTCCTCTGGGGCGTTTTTTTCAATGGTTGGATGAAATTTGGAAGGCAAACGTATGACGACAAGCGCAAGCGAAATCAATTACTGGGGGCGATTAATTGAGCCTGAGATTAAGGAATTTCTTCAGGCGAAAGATTTCAAATCGCTCCGGTCTGCGTTAGCGGAACTCGAAGCGCCGGATATTGCCGAAGCGCTTTTGGTTCTAACGCCGGATGAGCGCGCGATTGTCTTTCGAATTCTCCCCCGCCAGCTAGGCGCTGAAGTATTCGCCTATCTCCCGTTTGCGGAAGAAGAAGAACTGATTCATAGCCTTGGCAATGAACACGTCACGGGCATTTTGAATGAGATGGAGCCGGATGACCGGACGGCGCTGTTAGAGGAACTGCCGGGACAGATTACCAAACGTCTGATCGCCTCGCTTTCGCCAGAGGAACGCTCTGTCGCAAGGCAGCTGTTAGGCTACCCGGAAGAGTCTGTCGGTCGATTGATGACGCCGGAATATGTGTCCATCAATGAAGAATGGACCGTGCAAGAGACGCTAAATAAACTGCGCCAGATCGGCAAAGAAAAAGAAACAGTCAACTCACTTTACGTCACCGACCAAAAAGACCATTTGCTTGCGTATGTTCCATTAAAGATGTTAATTTTTGTCGCCCCCGATTCATTGGTTCGCGACATCATGCTGCCGAACATCGTGGCGTTGCGCGCTTTTGACGACCAGGAAACCGCCTCTGACGCCATGTTGCACTATGACTTGAATATTCTTCCCGTTATTGATTCAGATGGAACTCTGGTGGGCATCGTGACCGCTGATGATGTTTTGGACGTCGTGATTGAAGAGACGACCGAAGATATCCATCTCATGGGCGGCGTGCAGGCGTTGGAAGAGCCGTATGACGACGTGTCGTTTTTTACGATGGCGCGCAAGCGGGGTACTTGGCTGTTTATTCTGTTTCTTGGCAGCACGATTACGGTCGCAATTATGAAGCAGTTTGAAACCACCATCGACAATGTCAGTACGGCGGTAGTTTTATTTCTTCCAATGATTATCAGCAGCGGCGGAAACTCCGGCTCTCAAGCGGCGACGCTGATTATCCGCGCACTGTCTGTTCAGGATGTTGAGTTAAAAGATTGGCTGGTTGTGTTTGGCCGCGAACTACTAACAGGTCTGTTGCTTGGCGCTTTTTTGGGAATCATTGCGATGCTTCTCGTTGTTTTGTGGCCCGGCGCGGAGACCTTATTCGGCGCCAATTATATTATGTTCGGATTCACCATTAGTTGCGCTGTTGTTGGCGTGGTGACGGCGGGCGCGGTGATTGGCTCTATGCTTCCATTTCTTTTATCCGCATGGGGCGTTGATCCGGCGTTGGCTTCAACGCCGCTTGTCGCGACGTTGGTTGACGCACTGGGCGTTGTCATATTGTTTTCGGCGGCGTTATTGATTCTCGCTTGAATAATTCAAACACAAGGCGCTTATGACGACTTACGCCTATACCTTTCGTGAACGAGCGCTGAACGCCATTCAACGATACGGCATGTTGAAGAAAGGCGCGCGTCCGCTGTTGGCTGTATCCGGCGGCCCTGATTCTGTCGCGCTGCTGGATGTGTTCTCCCGCTTACAAGATGAACTCAACCTGGATATTCACGTTTGCCATGTCAATCATGGATTGCGCGGCTCAGCATCTTTTGAAGACGAACGCTTCGTTGTCCAACTGACGGGGCGTTATATTCTTCCACTCACCGTACGCCGGTTTGAGCCGGATGAAATTGAAACAATCCGCGCAGGCAATCTGGAAGAAGAAGCGCGCAATTTGCGCTATCAAAAACTCATCCATACCGCAGAAGAACTCAACCTGTCGCCCATCGTGACGGGCCATACTTTGAGCGACCAGGCGGAAACCGTATTACACCGGATTGTTCGTTCCAGCGGCATAACCGGTTTGAGCGCGATTGCTCCTATGCGAAATGATGTCGAGCCTCCGGTTGTGCGTCCTTTGATTTCGCATACCCGCGACGAGATCATGCAGTATATTCAAGAAGAAAAACTCGAATATTGCCGCGACCAGATGAATGAGGAACTGGCGTTTACGCGAGTGCGAATTCGTAAGGAATTACTACCGCTGATTCGAGATACATTAAACCCGAACATTGAAGAAGCGCTTGGCCGGCTCGCGTGCGTCGCGCAAGAAGAAGAAACCTTTTGGAACCAGTGGATAGACGGCGTACATCAGCAGATTGGCGAGGCGGAAGAAGACTCGCCGGCCGACCGGGAGCGCTTTTTGCGTCTAAGCCGGGCCGAGCAGCGCCGATTGCTGCGGCGATATATTCAAACGTATAACGTCGATCTCTCATTCGTGAATGTTGACGATTCAATCGAATTGCTGATGGGAGAAAAACCGCAAGGCGAAATTCATATCAGCAGCGAAGTCCGCTTGTATCGGCGTTATGACCGCTTCTATTTTGCGGGGCCATCTCTGCCAGCCGAGCCAATGACTGAGATTGTGTTGAAGGCGCCGGGTGTGACGGTGATTTCTGACTTGCGCATCGAAGCCGTTGTTCAGGAATTTCCCGCTGAGGTGAAGCACCTGCCCCCGCAGGGCGCCTGGGTCGGAGAATTTGACGCAGGCAAAGTCATGCGCCCCATCACGGTCCGTACACGTAGGGACGGCGACGTGATTCGTCCGCTCGGCATGAGTGGAACCAAAAAGATCAAAAAAATATTGCAAGAAAAACAAATTCCTCAAGAAGAACGTGAACGCCTCCCGCTGGTATTTATGAACAATGAAACGGCCTGGGCGCCGGGATGTTGCCTCTCTCAATCATTTTGCGTTGACCACAACACTCAAACCATTTTGCGAATTGTCATTCGGAAAATCTAACGATGCTCTACGTTATGCTTGCTGCTGGATTTCTTATGTTGTTTTTTGGCGGTGAAGCATTAATTCGCGGCGCCGCATCGTTAGCAAAACGCATCGGCGTTTCTCCATTGGTGATCGGTTTAACTGTAGTGGGCTTTGGTACGTCAATGCCGGAAATGGTGGTGAGCGTTCAGGCGTCGCTTGTAAAACAACCTGATATCTCCGTCGGAAACGTGGTTGGAAGCAACATCGCCAATATTCTATTAATACTGGGCGTCACTGCGATCATATCCCCTCTGAAATGCAAACCTGCTTTGTTGTACCGCGACTCTAGCATCATGGTTGCCGCCACTATTTTCTTTGTTACCATATCGTTTTGGGGAACGATCGGGGCTGCGACCGGCGTATTCATGTTGGCGTCATTGGCGGCGTTTATTTTTTACACCTATTGGTCAGAAGCAAAGTGGAACGCCCCTTCAGCCGAACTCCGAACGCAAACCGCTGATTTGGCGCCGCAAGAATACAACATCATTTTCAGCATGACGTTAATCGTGATCGGCCTTGGGTTGTTAATTGCAGGTTCACGTTTTTTTGTCGGCGGCGCAGTCGGTTTGTCGCGCCAGTGGGGCGTTCCCGAAGCGATCATCGGGCTTACTCTGGTCGCAGTCGGAACTTCGCTTCCTGAACTTGCAACATCAGTTCTTGCTGCATTTCGCGGTCAAAGCGATGTCGCCGTCGGTAACATCATCGGCAGTAATATTTTCAATATATTGGGAATACTCGGCGTTGCGTCCATCATAGCGCCTATTGCAGTCTCTTCTCAAATTGCTACCTTTGATAATTGGGTGATGCTCAGCGTCGCGCTTTTGTTATGTTCGTTCATGTTTACCGGATGGAAAATCAGCCGCTGGGAAGGCGCTATTTTTTTAGTGGTATATTGCGTATACATATTTATCTTGTATTAGTTGAGTAAGATCGAATTGAAGCAGGAATAATGAAAATACGCATATTGGAATGATGATGACTAAATGCGAACCGGCGCCGCATATCGTGATGCTTCACAAAGCGTATCCCCCGTGGGTGGGCGGCGTGGAGCGGCATATTCGCGATGTGAGCGAGGCGTTGGTTGAACGCGGGTGGCGCGTAACTGCGCTCGTCTGTAATGACGCGCGGTTTGAAACCCGCGAATGGCGCGGCGGCGTTCGGGTCATTCGCGTCCCGCGATGGGGAAGCGTGTTATCGCAGCCGTTAACGACTCGGTATGCGCACTGGCTAAAGCGCCTGAAACCGGATATCGTCCATGCTCATACGCCGTTTCCGCTGGCGTGGCTGATGGTCAGGCGTGTCCCGAAATCAACGCCCGTCATCTGCACTTGGCATAGCGACATTGTCCGGCAAAAAGCGATCATGCCGCTGCTGCGTCCATTTGAATTAGGATTTCTAAAGCGTTGCAACCAGATCGTTGCGACTTCGCCGCGATTGATTGAATTTTCCCGTGCATTGCGCCCAGTGAAAGACCGATGCGTATCTATTCCATTGAGTTTGCCGCCTTGCGGTCACAACAAACTGAGCAATGCTATCGCTTTTTCAGAAACCCAGCCGGAGCACGCGAAACCTACCTTATTATTTGTTGGACGCTTGGTTGGCTATAAGGGCTTGAAGTATCTTATACAAGCAATGAAATCACTCGACGCCCATCTATTGATCGCTGGCGACGGCCCGTTGCGGGGCGTATTACAAACTCAGGTGGAACGCGCGGGACTCGCTGACCGAATTTCATTTCTTGGGTATGTTGATGATGAGACAAAGCGAAGTTTATATCGCGCGGCGGACGTATTTGTCTTGCCTTCGGTTTCAGCCAATGAAGCGTTTGGCTATGTGCTGCTTGAAGCCATGAGCGAAGGGCTTCCAGTGGTGACTTGCGATTTGCCGACTGGAGTTTCGTATGTGAATCAACATCAACAAACGGGCTTGATTGTTCCACCCAAAAATGCGGACGCATTAAGAGAAGCCATACAGCTATTAATCAGCGATATATCATTGCGGCGCGAATATGGAGCGGCTGCCCGGCGGAGAGTTGAGTCGGAATTTGATTTCAATCGAACTCTTGATTCGCTTGAGGCGGTTTACCGTCAGTCGCTGCCGGGTTGAATCCGCTGATTTTCCGGCATGATTTCATCTGCAATTATTGTGATCCGTCGCAGTTCATTTTGGACTTCAAGGCGTTTTGCTTCCATTACTGTTTTGTCTGCATCGGCTGGAACTTCGATTGGGTTTCCAACAACCTGGCGGATTTTTCCGAAGGGCAGGGGGGCAATGAACTTGTCCCAACTTTTGTGAAAACGAATGCATCGGCTGCTTGACCAGGCAACAGGCAAAATGGGGATCTTCGCCAAGTGCGCCAATTGAACGATTCCTGCGTGAGCAACTTCTCGCGGACCGCGCGGCCCATCGGGGGTGATCGCGGCGCATTTTCCATCTTTTAAGTGATGCAATAAGTCTCGGAGTCCACCGACGCCCCGGTTCGAACTCGAACCCCGGCTTGCATGGAAACCAAAACGGTACATGGTTTGAGCGATGAACTCACCGTCCCGGCTTTGTGAAACCAGCGTCGAGATTTTTGTGTTTTTGTAATAGTAAAGAGGAAATATCTGGCAGCTGTGCCAAAAACAAAAAATGAATGGGCCGTCTTCTCGAATTTGTTTCTTCGTGAATGGCCTGCCGATTGCTTCAAAGCGGTTTGTGATCCCGACCGCCTGAATATAGGCGTAGGCGGCGTAAGAAGCGAGAATTGGGACGCGATTTGAATCAGACATGCTTTATCGTTATCGCTAACGGAGTTCTGCGCGGCGCACTTCGCGGTCCATATCGCGGCGCTTAATGTCTTCACGCTTGTCAAATTGCTTTTTGCCTTGCGCCAATGCAATATCGAGTTTGGCTTTGCCCCGGGTAAAGTAAATTCGCAATGGAACCAGCGTATAGCCTTTTTGCTGGACTTTGCCAAACAAACGCACGATTTCGCTTTTGTGCATCAGGAGTTTGCGGCGGCGCTTGGGGTCATGATTAAAAACATTGCCCTGTTCATAGGGGCTGATATGGCAATCGTATAAGAAGATTTCTCCATTATTGATGCTGGCGTGGCTATCTTGCAGGTTGGCTTTTCCTTGACGCAACGATTTGACTTCGGTGCCTTGCAAAACGACGCCAACCTGGAAGGTTTCTAGAAAATGATAGTCATATCGCGCTTTTCGGTTTTGCGCGACGATCTGTTTTGGATTGTCTTCTGAGTGTGCTTTTGACATAATTAATTCATTCTATATTTCTGGCAATCATCATGCGTGTATTTATTGTAAGAATCAATGCCTTACGTGTTTGTGGGTCAAGTCTCCCGACAATCTTCGTTTTTGCGTTGCCTCACGATATGATGACCGTTGTTGATGATATGGAAACATGTTCATCTACGCATGGGAATACTTCATCGAAAGGTAACAATTAAATGATGTTAGACGCGCTGAAATCACGAATCAAAAACCGCGAAGCTGTCGTCGGGGTGGTGGGGTTGGGTTACGTTGGGTTGCCCATCGTGATGATTACGACGCAAGCAGGATTCCGAACCATTGGGTTTGATATAGATAACAAAAAAGTTGAGTCCTTACAAAAAGGGGAATCTTATATTCACCATATTCCCTCAGACGATATCAAAAAATTACGCGATGGCGGTTTGTTTGAAGCGACCACTGCGTATAAGCGTTTATCCGATGTGGATGCAATTCTCATTTGCGTACCAACGCCGTTGAACGAATTCCGCGAGCCTGATCTCGCCGCCGTTGATGCAACCGCAGATGCGATTGCTGAAACGCTTCGTAAAGGGCAGCTGGTTATTTTAGAAAGCACGACCTACCCCGGTACCACAGAAGAACGCATCCGTCCGCGTTTAGAAGAAAAAGGCTTTAAGGCGGGTGAAGATTTCTTCTTGACCTATTCGCCTGAGCGTGAAGACCCGGGCAGAAAAGACCATACCACCCGAACGATTCCGAAGGTGTTTGGCGGGACAACGCCAAATTGTCTTGATGCGGGTACGACCTTATATGAATGTATTTTTGAAACGGTTGTGCAAGTATCCTCGACGCAAGCGGCGGAATTGACGAAGTTGCTGGAGAATATTTTCCGCTCCGTCAACATCGCTTTAGTGAACGAACTCAAAATGCTCTGCGACCGCATGGACATCGACGTGTGGGAAGTCATTGGCGCCGCGTCAACCAAACCGTTTGGCTACCAACCATTTTATCCTGGCCCTGGATTGGGCGGACACTGTATTCCCATAGATCCATTTTATCTTACTTGGAAAGCGCGCGAGTATGAATTTTCGACCCGCTTCATTGAGCTCGCTGGCGAAGTGAATACGGGAATGCCGCGTTTTGTCGTCGGTAAATTGGTCGAAACATTAGCGAAATCCGGCGTCTTAATTAAGGACGCTAAAATTCTTGTCCTTGGCGTTGCATACAAAAAAGACGTTGATGATGTGCGCGAATCGCCTGCGCTTAAGGTCGTTGAAATAATGAAAGAATGGAATATGGATGTGAGTTACCATGATCCGTATATTCCTGTGTATCCCAAAGGCCGCCATGGCGATCTTGGGCTTTCTTCGGTTCCTCTCACGAAAGAGACAGTAGAAAATTCGGACGCGGTATTTATCTTGACCGACCATAATTGCATCGACTATTCGTGGGTGGTTGAACACGCAAAGATAGTAGTTGATACGCGCAACGCCACCAAAGACGTTGCAAATCACCGGGAGAAAATAGTTAAGGCGTAATGATGAACCAAGAGACGTCGCGGGAGCAGGTCGCTCATGATCTGAAACGCTACTATCAGACTAGCACGCTTTACCGCGACGATCTTCAGACGCATGATGAGCGTTTTCTGGAGCCGTATCTCATATTAATTGAACGCTACGTTCAACCGCCTGCGCGTGTGTTGGACGTAGGCTGCGGGACGGCGCTTTCAACCCGGATGTTGATGCAGCGCGGGTTTGATACCGTTGGCGTTGACCTTTCGCCGCTGTTTTTGCGCGTCGAAAAAGAAAGCCATCCCGCGACGGATTTGTCTGCTGCCGACGCGACCCAACTTCCATTTGAGGACGAGTCGTTCGACGTGGTTGCTGCGTTTGAATTTATTGAACACGCGCCGAATGTTCCCGCGTTGTTGGATGAACTCAAACGTGTGCTGCGGCCGCAAGGATTCTTATTCTTTCATTCGCCAAACCTCATCTCACCCTACCTGCCCGCGTATGACATCGCCCGAATGATGTGTGGCGGAGAGGGGCGCCCCGTGTTTGCTGAGACTCTTTCGCAAGCCTGGGGATGGTTGGGTGGAAATTTAATGTTATCTCTTAAAAAATGGGCGCATCCAAAACCCGGCTTTACCTACCGGGACCCGGATTTGTCCGAACGCCGCATCGGAGGCGACGCCGACAGCGTCTATCTGGCAAACCCGCTGGATTTGGCGTCGTATTTAAAACGACATGGGTTTATCATTGACCAACGCGCTCATGCCATGAGCTTTAAGAACAAAGTCTTGGCTGCGGTAACGCCGAATTTTGCGCCTTACATGGGATTGGTCGCCCACAAACGGAGCCGAACATGAGAGGCAAGAACGCGCCCATTCTAGAAGCTCGCTCGTTGGTGAAGCGCTTTGGCGCCCGCACTGTGGTGAATCAAGTAAGCGTTGAAGTTCACGCCCGCGAAATTGTAGGACTGTTAGGCCCTAACGGAGCAGGCAAGACAACCTCGTTCCGTATGATTATGGGTATCTTGGCGCCGGATGATGGAGAGATTTTTCTAGACGGCGTCGATATCGCCCGGCGAACATTAACGCAACGCGCGCGCATGGGCGTCGGGTATTTGGCGCAAGAGCCGTCCATCTTTCGCCGTCTGACCATTGAGCAAAATATCATGGTTGTGTTAGAAAACATGCCCTTAAGCGCATCCGAACGCAATGCGCATTGTCGTCAATTGCTTAAAGAAGCCGAACTCACTCACCTATTGGGCCGCAAGGCGGAGACGCTTTCGGGCGGCGAAAAACGCCGATTAGAAATTTGTCGCGCCTTGGCTGCGCGCCCTCGAATCTTACTACTGGATGAGCCGTTTTCCGGCGTGGACCCGATTGCGGTGTCGGAACTACAAGACATCATTCAAAAACTCAAAGAACGCGGTCTTGGTATTTTGATTACCGACCATAGCGTACGTGAAACGTTGGAAGTGACTGACCGCTCTTACATTATTCACGAAGGCAAAATCCTCACCCAGGGTTCCGCAAATAAACTGGTCAAAGACCCCATTGTGAGAGAGACATACCTGGGTGAAAAGTTTTATTATCGTGACGAAAAGTAATTAGAGAGAATCCGTATTTTCGAGTCTCGCATATAATGTGGGTAAACTTGTTATAGGAAATGATTGTGCGCAAAAGCAGCCCAAAGGAAATTGAAGAGCGGATTCAAGAGTTTAATTCCCTTTGCCGGGAACACGGCCTCAAAGTAACTCATCAAAGAATTGAAATCTATCGCGCGTTGCTTGAATCAGACGATCATCCGACTGCGGAAGATGTCTATAACCGCATTCGCGATAAAATTCCAATGGTTTCGGTTGACACCATTTACCGCACACTCGCGCTCTTTGAAGAACACAAACTTATTTCACGAGTTCAGTGCTTATCAGATAAAGGGCGCTTTGATAAAAATTTGGATAAACACCACCATTTTATTTGCGTAGAATGTAAGTCGGTTTTTGATTTTTATTGGCCTGAATTTGAGAAAATTTCTTTGCCCAAAAGCGCAAAAGAATATGGCAAGATTATGAATGAAAAAGTTGAACTGATGGGCGTCTGCAATAAATGCCAAAATTACAATGAGTGAATCTCCCCTAGATTTTTTCTGCATTGCAAATAAGAGCAATTCTTTTTAAAGATTATATATTATCTGGGTGGAGGGGACAACGTGCTGTCTAATTCAATTGAATTTCAACGACATGGATGTCGCGTTCGCGATCTTTGGCGGTTGTGATGATGTTGCCCTCTGCGTCTGACGCGACGCTTTGTCCGCCATAAATCCAACCCGTCCATGGACCTTTGCTGATGGCGCCGACAAGGTCGGTTCCGACTAACGGGGCGCCGATGGTCAACGCTGCGCGGGATACCGTCTTCTCGAGTTCTTCTCCATGGCGCGGCCATTTGTCTTCCGGCGCCGCCCATCCATACGGAACAAGCACTAAGTTGGGTTTTAATTTTGCCATTCGTTGAAGGTTTTCTTCAATGAAACTATCCGCGCAAATCAACAATCCAATTCGCCCGAATTTTGTATCAACAACTTTGATGTCGGTTCCAGGCTGATAAGACGGCGTCATCAATTCGGAGAGGATATTCATCTTGCGATGCTTGAGGAGGATACTCCCTTGATCGTCGATTAGAATCGCAGAGTCATGTAAATCGGCGCCATTTTTTTCCGCAAGGCCGATACAGATATAAATAGAATAATGTTTCGCCAATTGGCAGAGCCGGTTGCTGTCGTCGCCCGGGATGGGGAACGCCCGCTCATGAGCGTCGCTGTTGACCCAGCCTAAAATCGCGGTTTCTGGAAAGCAAATAATCTCTGCATTTGAGGCTTTCGCTTCCTGTATCGCGTTTTCAATGCGTACAAAATTTCCTTCGCGGTCGCCGTCGAGGCAGAAGATTTGCGCCATCGCCACGCGGACGGAATCTGGAGGATTTGACATAGACTGCTCCTTCTTTGACGGCGTAATGACCGCGCTGGTGAGTAAGCGAAAGGCTTCGTTCAGCGGGTGAGGCTCTTCGGGCATATCGCCGATGCGTGAATCGTTCCACGAAATGACGATATCGAGGCCGGGCAAGACTGCCATGCCGCGCATTCCATTGCGGTGGCCCAGGGCGGAGAACACGTCATGCGGCGCATCAGGCCAGCGCCGTTCGCTTTTTGCATTGACGCCGTTGATCCACCATAGCCAACTATAACTACCAACATGGTCGCATTGATTATCGGGGATGCGCTCAGAGCCAAGTGAACGCTGGCCTGCAATCATATCCGCTGCTTGTTTTCCTGCTCGCGGAAGGTCGGCGGGCAAGGGTGAAGTGATCGCTTGTTTGGCTAACGCTGCATCGAGTAAGCGCTTTTCGCCCCATGCTCCATCATGTTGATACAACAGCCCAAAGCGGGCAAAGTCTCTCGGCGAAATCGAGACGCGGCCCGGACGATTTCCTGACCCGAAGGCCATCATACTGGGATTGTCCTGACATTGAATCAAATCAGTGAGCATTGGATGAAATACGGTTTCATCCACATTTTCAAACTCTGCTTTGTAAACGCCTTTAAACAGGCTGTCCCAGAAAAGCGCCATCTGCCAGTCGTTATAGGCGAATGCGGTTCCAGGGGCTTCAACCAACCCATAGCAAGAAATCTGGTTCGCCATGTGTCGCCATGTGATTTTACGGTCAGGATATCCCTTGTCAGCATTAATGTCATTCAGGCGAGGCTCTAATTCAACAACGGGCTGGTCGAGGTTGGGGATGCGCTTGTCTTCCAGCGCTTTAAACAGAAAATGCGAAAACAACGGTTTACAGGCGGAGGCCACGTCGCCGCGTTTTTTATAATTGCCCCATGTATAAACCTGGTATCCATGCCGGGCGATGAAACCGCGTCCGCCGAGGTATTCGGCGACTTTGTCTAATGTCGCTTGCTCTAGTTCGACTTCTTGCGGAGAACGCGTTTTCCATTCAGCGCCGGGAAGCGTTTGCTCAAGCGCGAACGCGGGAAGTCCAAGCATGATTGCCGCAATTAGTCCCCAGTATTTCATTCTCTAATCTCCCTGCGTATTTTTTACACTGTATCAAAAATAGCGGAAAGCATCCAGGTAGTTTTACTGCAATGGCTTTGCGTGAGTATGTTGCCTGTGGTATTTTGGTGCAAGCATGAATTGAACATTGGGAGGCATCCATGAACGAGAATAACAATCAGAAATCAAAACGGCGAGACTTTATTCAATCTTCAGCAGTTGGCGCAGCGGGCTTGGTGTTAGTTAGCCCCAAAACGGCGTTCAGCGCGACGGCGAATTCAAAAATCGAGTTTGGCGTCATTGGCTGTGGAGGCCGTGGGCAGTTTATCACGCGAAAATTATTTCAAAATGCAGAAGATGACGTGCAGATTGTTGCCATACAAGACCCGTTTAAAGACCGCACCACTCAAATGACAGACCGCTACCCCATTGATGATGCGCGGGTCTATACGGGTATGGACGCTTACAAGGGATTGCTCGATCAGAACCTCGACGCAGTCGTCGTCACCAGCCCACCGTATTTTCACCCTCAGCAAGTCAAGGAGGTAGTCGATGCAGGCAAGCACGTCTGGATCGCCAAGCCGGTGGCGGTGGATGTCCCCGGGTGCCAAAGTATTTTAGAGAGTTCCAAAAAAGCGAAGGGCAAGTCGAATTTTCTGGTTGACTTCCAGACTCGCAATAGCCCGAATTTTAAAGAATGTATGAAGCGCGTCCATGCGGGCGCTATCGGCGAGCCAGTCTTGGGGCATGTCTACTATCATGCTGGACGGCTTGGCGCGCGTCCGTCAGAGGGGATGTCGAAAGGCGAGGCTCGGCTACGCAATTGGATGTTCGATATCAAACTTTCAGGCGATATTATCGTTGAACAAAATGTTCACGTTTTAGATGTTGGTAATTGGTTCCAGAAAGACGCGCACCCAATCAAAGCCGTCGGTACCGGTGGACGCAAAGCGCGGACGGACATCGGAGATTGCTGGGACCATTTTGTGATTGCCTTTACCTATCCAAACGATGTGAAAATCGACTTCAGTTCCGCGCAGTTTACCAAAGGCTATGACGACCTCTGCGCCCGCATGTATGGCAGCAAAGGCACGGCGGAGACGCACTACTGCGGCGCGCAGTGGGGCAGAGGCCCGGTTTCGATCTTCGGCGACAACCCCTGGCCGGGCGTCGAACGCGACAACACTTGGGATAGCGGCGTCGATAATAATGTGAAAGATTTCATCGCGGGCGCCCGCTCTGGCAAATTCGTGAATCACGGCGACTATGCGGTCAGTTCAACTCTCACAGGCGTCTTGGGGCGCACCGCCGCCTATTCTGGCGAAGAAGTCACCTGGGATGAAATGATGAAGAAGAACGAAAAGTTTGACGCAGGACTGAAGTTGTAAGCCGGGTAGGGTGGGCGCAAATTGTATAGCAATTTAGCCCACCCTATTACTCCATTATTATGGCGTACGTTTCAATAACACTCCCAGTTGGCGGCGGCGGATTCCTCGTTGATCGTCGCAACATAGACGTCATGTCCCCAATATGTTGCAGGAAGGCTTATTTCTGATTCGTCTTCGGGAACTAAGGGATAACCGACAGAAAATGCCACGTTAGAACCATCGTAAGACGGATAAAACCAGCTAGAGACACTCATGTACGGGTGAGACACTACAAGGATGGCTTTTTGAGTTTCGCGGTCATAGCGATAAATATTTTTTTGTCTTGCGAAAAACAAATAACGTCCATTCTTTGTCATTTTGACATTATTCCATCCTTCATTTAATAATGCACCGAATTCGTTCTGCATCGGAACCACTTCCAAGGCTTGTTCGATTCGATCAAGAATATATAAATTCCAGGTTACAGGTTTTCCGTCAAAGACTAACACCGTTTCGGGACTAATATTGGTGGCATTGGAAAAGAAAAATATATATCGTCCATCTCCGCTGATCGTTAAAAATCTTACATCAGCATTGGCCTCATTCCCCTCCTCATCGGCTGAGAGTAATTTCACTTCTCGGGATTCACGGTCATACAAATACGCCATTATAGGGCTTTTAAAATCAGTTATATTTTTTGTGAACACGATAAATCGTCCATCATCACTAATGTCGAATTCGCTTGGTCTACCATAAAGGGGGGCGCCCTGGTCATTGCGCCAGTAGTCGCCTAATTGGCCTTTTTCAATATCATAAATAAAAAATCCCCAATCGAGGAATTCTTGGCTCTCTGGAATGATCAGCGGGTCTTTGGAACGGCAAAGTATTTTTGCATTGTTAAAGAATTTAAACGTATAACCCATTGATAATATTTTGTTGTCATCATACAAGTTGGTGAATGTAAGTTTGTTTTTCACTCGATCATAGTGATAGATGTTTTCCAGGTAGATGTTTTGAATAGACGGAATGGCGTCTGTCACATTTGAAATGTAAGCAACGGCGGAGGCATCAGGCGACAACTGGCCATACAGCGCATTGGCCTTTAACATTTGGCTGCCGTCTTCTTTCACCGAAACCCGCTCAATCTCGCCGCTTTCGCGGTCATACAAAAATTGGTCATAGCCATAGGTAAACTTCAATGGCCCCAAAAATGTTTCGCCAACCGATTTCTCTCTATTGGTGTCATCATCAACGATCCCATTCTCATGGCTATAAAAAAGAACATACCGTCCGTCACTAGAGATATCGCTGGGAAACGAGTAACCGACCGCGCTGCCGTCTGGGTATTTTGAAATCAATTCATACTCAATTTCGACCGCACATACAGAAAGATAACTGACAATGAATAATAACGAGATAATGAACGCTATTTGTTTCATGATTTATGCTCCTTTTAAGATAGTGCGGTCGAGAGATATCCCCCGACCGCACTGATACACAAGCAATATCAAACTGGCTCAATTATGATGACAATTCTTGCCATATCGTGTTGATCTAAGTAGGCTCCTTGATCATAATCGATTGCGAAATAGAGCTTGCCGACGCCATATTCATGTTCAGGATGATAAATAGGCATTTCTTCGTCGTAGCCGTCTGAACCAATAATACTGGGGTAGGCTATTTGATAATTTGATGACGGCGCTAATAACAAAAAGCCTTCAGACCACTCTGTGATTGGATCCCCATCCGAAACATGCATATAGATCGCGCCATTCGCGTCGCCTGGATAGTCGCCGGTACAGACCATGACGTACATATTGAGCGCTTCGTTGTAGTGGACCGACGGAAACGCCCTCCATCCGCCTTCTTGAAATGGCAAAATCGAAGTGGAATACCACTCTTCAAAATTTCCAGATGGTACGCCTAACCATTCGTTATCATCATAGGCGTCATCATCGTCAGCGTCATAATATTTGTGCCATTGATTATAGACTGACCCAACACGCAGGCGGTCGATGTAATGGGCGCCGATTCGCGCAACGCATATATTGTCAAGGTAATTTGTGTCCGTTCCCCCAACAACAGGGAATCCTAAAGATGTGTATGGAGTAGGGAAATATTCAATTCCAGTGGAGTATAAATTCAGCCATCGGGTATAGAACATGTAATATATGCTGCCGATTTTGATGACGCTTGGCGCGCCTGCGCCGACCAATTCACGTTGCCCGTCCTCCGTGGCAAGTCCGATTAGTTCGCTCGTTTCAGGCTGAAAACAACGGATCATTTCAATTGAGTTACCGGTTCCAATGCGGCTGAAGTTGTGAGGATCGTTCGCTGTTGTTGAGCGGGCGTAACCAACGCGTCTATATCCGGTATGGTCATCCTCTGCACCATATCTATCAAATGGAGAAGCATTTTCATAAAAATCTTCTGCATGATAAAAGGCGTGAATATACCAGTTGTTGTCGTAAGCATTAGTTGCCCCAAATGATGAGCAGATTCCGCTGTAGTTATACCAAACGCTATCATCATTATATGGCGAGTCTAAGATATATGTGGGTGTCCCGCTGGTTCGATAAACATTATTATCGATATCGCTTGCGCCGATGGCAAAAAAACTTTGCGTGGTCGACTCAATTAAAATTGATCCCCAAGTATCAGGCGACGCGTCGAGAGTTGCATGAGTCGACGCATACCAAGTCGAACCAATCTTGAATGTGTTCAGCGCATTATCTGGAATTTGGGCCAAGTCGTGGATCGGTGTATCCTCAACAGAACCCATAAGAATATCGGGCGTAGTGGTTTGAATGACAGCGTTGTTGACGCGATATACGGCTCCGCTAGAGGTTTCTACTTTGGGATCAGCCCAGCGAATATCAAACGTCATCCCGATGATCGAGAGTTTTGTCCAGCGCCCTTTTTGCGTCGCGACAACGTGTTTTGGAACTCGTGAAACAAGATCAATTCTCACTTCGCGTCCGGTCCACTCACTTAAATTGCATACAATTCCTTGTGCGGTAAATTGTTCAGACTCAATCTTAAATACTTTTCTATGCGTGTTCGGCGAGAGCGGCTCGCTCTCAAACCGATGGCTGAATTGCCAACTTTCGGGAGCGTCCTTGGGGCGTTCATATACATCGATATGAAATTCGGCGGGGCTTTCTTTGCCTTCAGAATCCAAGAACAAATCATAACCAGCCTGTAGTTGGATTCTTTTATATTCTTGAGGAAGATGAACAGTGTAAGCGCCACGGACTTCAGAATCATCCTGGCCAAACGTTAGTTCTAAATCGACGTCAATCGTTGGCGCTTTCGTGTTCGGGTCAATGTACAGTTCGTCGCTTAGTGATTGCCCCGAGCCATTGATCCCGCCAAGTTTAATCCCCTTGTCCACGCGGCCGCCGAATGCGCTTCGCTGTCCTAATTCCATGGTTTCCTCGCTGGTGCTTGACCAAGCCCCATCGGAATAGTCGAGGATGAGGTTTTTAACCGTTTTGATACTATGTTTTCCCCTGTTTTCGCTGCCAAGCGTCTTTCCAATGCTAGTCTGATTTCCAAACAATATCACAACCCCCAATAAACAACACAAAGCAGTTACGGTTCGATGGTCTGTTCTCATGATGCCTATCCTTTTCTTGGGTGTATTTGTAGGGTTCATTATGAAGAACCCATTTATAATATTTTATATATCACAATATTAATTTTCCATCAATATAATATTTATTAAATTTATAATAAGTTACATATAAAATTATATTGAAATCAATGAATGCTCTTTTTGGCGGTTTGCTTATTTGGATTGGGACGCCGCTTTTTTTTGTTACAAGCCGCTAGACACCCGCGTTGTTCTCTTTAAGAATGTAGAGGCGGAGGGGACAACATGGCAAAACAAAAACGGCCCTGGCGCTTTTTGATCGAAGGCGTCGTTGTTGGTTTTATTCTTGCGGTGATACTTCTTGTCGCCGTACCGCGCATGTTGCGCGAGCAGCAGCGTTACGCCAGCCACCATCCAGATACATCAACCACCAGCATTACGCACACTGGCGACCCGTTTCATATCGCCATCTTTGGACGCGGCTATTTCGAGTTTGCGCTGCCGGACGGAAAAGTCGCCTATAGTCGCATATCAGAATTTAAATCAGAGCAAGGGCGGTTGCTCAGCATTCATGGCTACCCGATATCAAACATTGCGAATGGCGCATTGAACATACGCTATAGCATTTGGCCTGACGGCTTTATTTATAATCAATCGGGACGATCTTTTAAATCCGATTTACAAAATTCAATCCCCGTTTTTTTATTTGAAGATTCGGGCCAGTTAGAAGACATGGGCGACGGCTATTACCGTCCGACGGCTGGCAGCGGCAAACCAATCAAAGTGAAACCGTTTGCTCATACCGGTGGAGGTATTTTGCTGCAAGGCTGGAAGTTGGAACGCACCTCACATTATGGAACCCCTCCTCACCAAATGGTGAATGAGAATCACAACGGGCTTCGCGATTATCCGAATGAGGCGATCATTGAAAGCGACGCTGCAAATATGTACGCAATTGAAGGACGGGGTTTTGCGGCGCTGCTGACGCCGGACGGTCGATTGGGATACACCCGTGTTTTACGTCTCGCGCAAACGCCGCAAGGGCATGTTGTCCGCGCGTTCCCGCCAACCAAGCCCTATCAAAAATTCACGTATGCCGGAGAACTCGAAAAAACAGATACTGCGAGTTATCCATTTTTAGTGGGATTGCCAATCGTACGTAAATTGATCGAAGACAGTTCCGGCCCGTTGGCGGTGCGCGCCAATCCGTTTGCTTATGCAAAACCGCTCAGCGACCAAGAGGAAATTATTTCAATTTCGATGCAGTACGGCGTCCGGCGCGGTCATCATCCGTATGCGTTTCAAAATCAGGAAGGCGTATGGTACGCGTTACAAACTTCACCGGAAAATGGAATGAAGAACGTCGATGATTTTACCGTATTGACCAATGAATTGGGCCGTCCGTTTCTCGTTCCTCAGGCGGAATATTGCTTGTCGCTAGCAGACATTGAAAGCATCCAGTTGTTTGATTTTGATAACCCAAAAGCGCTTCAGTATCGCTTAAACGGCGTCTATGCGCCAACGGACCGCTCCGGCCCCGCGACGCTGCTTTCTCCACAAGCCGCCGGGAAATTAAAGCGTGGGTCTATCAATCAAGTGGAGGCGCTGACGCCATGAGACGCCCACGTTATGGTTCGCAGTCTTTGACGTACTTCGCAATTGGCTTGGTGATCGGCGTTGCGGCGGCGTTAGTGTTTCGCACAATTTATCATGCCGCCAACATACCGGAGGCGCGGCGGCTGTTTCCTGATACGGCGCCGCAATATCTCGAAGAAACCGGAAATCCGCTCGACCTCGCTATTAACGGCCCCGGGTTTTTCGCATTTGAAGATGAAAACGGCAACTGGGTATTTAGTCGCGAGTCTGGGTTTGTTATCAACAAAGACGGAAAACTCGCGAGCGAACATGGTTATCAGTTGGTTTCAAGAGGGACTATTCGGCCTGCGCTTGTCGGCAGCGTGGCAGCGAAGCCAAAGATCGGCTCAAAATATAATCCTGAAGACATTCACATAGATAACAGTGGTATGGCTTGGATCATTCACCCCGCATCAAAGATCGCCCAGCCGCTTCGGAACATTCCACTCTATCGTTTTCCATCACAAAAGAACTATGTGTGGGGCGGAGAACACTTTTGGTTTGGTCGTCCACCGGGTGAGACGCCAATTGAAATCTCTGCTGCTCTCTCACCGGTAGAACCCATGATCTGGCAGGGATATCGCTTAAGAAGCGGCCCGCCGCCGGGAGAGAAAAACCCCTTTAACGTGAATGGGCCGTATCACAACGGCCCCAAAAATATTTTGGGTGAAAACCTAATCAAGACAGACCGAGAATTAGACTATGGAATTTCTGGTGACGCTTTTGTTGCAGTCAATCTGGCGGCGGAACGATTGACTCCGGCGAGAACCCCCGTCTCAAATTTCGTAGGTTTCACTCGATGGGTATCACTGGATGAAGATAAAAATGGAAAATTGGAGAGAAAATTTTCTGGACGTCTTCTCTCTTCTCAAACGCCGTTGAAGCCGATGCAAAGATTGCATTTGACAGAAAATGTCCCTTTGATTACGAAGATTGAAATTGAATCTATTGCCCGTTCAAACCAGACTTCAAGTATGGAGCCGCCTGATGGATTTATCGCCCCGACATTGGGGGTTCCTACTTTGGATGCCGATTTGTATAACGAAAAATTTGGCGAGGAACCTTTTCGGCTGGTCGCGAGAGAAGGGGAAGTGGACGCCAATACAATTGATGAGATCGAACTCTACCGTTTCGCCAATCCACAAAATTTGCATTATATTCGCAGCGGCGTCTATACGGCGAACGATCTGTCCGGCCCGCCGATTGCGGTTCCAAAAGACGAATCCAGAGGGATGTTAAAACAAGGATACTTGAATGACGTTGAGCGCTTGAAGCCGTAGCTAGGCGCTTGGCTCTAACTTGCCAATGCGTTCAAAGTCATAGCCGCGCAAGGTGCGTTCGACGACATTATTGCAGCCAAAGGCGCACAAGTTTTGTTTGCCCACTCGAACGCGTTCCAACGCTGAGACGATGAATGGAACGCTGTCAAAAGCGACCGCTGCCAGTTCTGAGCAATCAAGCGCCAACTTTTTGGGGCGGTTTTTACCTAACGCTTCAATTTTGCGGCTGAATTCAATGGCGTCGGGTTTTTTCATCACGCCCACAATTTTTATTACGACGCAATCTTCATTTTCAGTGATCTCAACCTTCATGCCTGTCTCCAATAATTCCAATGAATGTGATACGCCCCTCATGATTACTAGAGGGGCGCTTGCTTTTTGATTATACACCGAATGACTTGAATCAGGCGTTATTTCATTGCGGGAACCGGGCCGGCGGGGATCGCCAACATGCGGTTGATTGCCGTCAGCGCTTTTTTGGCGATATCGGGATCAACATGAATTTCGTGTTGTTCATATTTGAGGCTGTCGCGAATTTTTTCTAACGTAATGCGGCGCATGTGCTCGCAGTGCATACTGCAAGACCGTACAAACTCCACCTGCGGAAATTCGCTGGCGAGGTTCGCCGCCATTTCACATTCCGTCGCGAGAAAAACCTTTTTCAGTTGCGGACGGTCTTGGATGTACTGTCCCATTTGCGATGTGCTGCCGCAGTAGTCCGATTCGGCGACAACGTCCGGCGGGCATTCCCAGTGGACCAGGACAGCGGCGTCCGTTGAGCCTTTTGGGATGTTATGTTGTTCGCGAATTTGGGTGATGTGTTCCGGCCTGAATTTCTCGTGCACTTCGCAGCGCCCAAACTTGTCGTCGTACTTACCGGGGTAGATCAGCTCAATGCCGGAAGTTTCCAACTCATCGCTGATGTTTGCGCCCATCAGCGAATCCGGGAAAAAGATCACTTTATCCGAGCCGAACTCTTTGGCTGCGTGCATGACGACTTTCACGCAATTGGATGAAGTGCAGCAATAATCAGAAACGGCTTTGATATTTGCGTAGCTGTTGATGTAGGTTACGACCGGAGCGCCGGGATACTGGCGGCGGTATTCAAGCACTTCTTCGGGGCCAAATGGGTCAGCTAAACTGCAACCTGCGTCATAGTCTGCGATCAATACTTTTTTGTCAGGGCTGAGAATTTTGGCGGTCTCCGCCATAAAGCGGACGCCGTCAAAAAGAATGATCGGGTTTTCGGCTTCCGCCGCCCGACGGCTGAGCGCGAGCGAGTCGCCGCGTTCATTGATGCCAGACAGCTGGTATACCAACGGCGCCATATAATTATGACCGAGAATCAGCGCATTCTTTTCGTCGCGAAGACGCAAAATTTCATCAATCAGTTCCCGCTTGGCAAGGAACTCTAAATGTTGATCGGGAACCGCCTTTAACGATTGGTCGATGGCGTCCAATTGAACCGGCATCGTTTCCTCTCCAAATAAATTCACACAACGACTGCGCGAAGAGTGGCGCGTCATGTGAATGGTTAATCTTCTTCTAACAATAGTATAGTCTATTTGATATTTTTTACTGCGGCTATGTCTACTATGCAGGTTGGTTTGAGGTTCTTTTAGAATTGTTCCTTTTCACTCTACGTCAGATTTAATCCTTTCTTGCTTGTTTTTAATTTCAGCCTACTATTACTATCAGTAGACGCAGGAGGGCTAAATGTTACACCGCAAGTTGTGGGATGATAATCAGAAAAAAGCAAAAGCCTGCTTGCAACATCCATTTGTGGTGGGGCTTGGTTCCGGCTCATTGCCAATGGATGCATTTAAGCGGTATGTCGCGCAGGATGCTTTTTTCTTGCAGGCGTTTTTGCAAGCCTACGCTGTCTGCGCTGCAAAGTGCGAATCGCTTGAGCATATCAAAGCCTTTCATGGATACATG
Organism: Candidatus Hinthialibacter antarcticus; assembly: GCA_030765645.1. Lineage (NCBI taxonomy): Bacteria > Candidatus Hinthialibacterota > Candidatus Hinthialibacteria > Candidatus Hinthialibacterales > Candidatus Hinthialibacteraceae > Candidatus Hinthialibacter > Candidatus Hinthialibacter antarcticus. The sequence continues at coordinate 74,686 of JAVCCE010000008.1, forward strand.
GGCGGCGCCCTGGACGAACTTAACCTCCATGCCCAATACGCCGAAACATTGGGTCTTGACCTCAGCAATGTCGTTCCATACCGCGCAACAAGCGCTTATACCGAATTTCTATTGCGAACGGCATGGCATGAACCGATTTCAGTCACAATAGCGGCGATGGTTCCTTGTATGAGGCTCTACGCTTACCTGGGCGCAGAGTTGCTTCATCAAAGCCATCCCAATCATCCATATCACCAATGGATCGAAACGTATTCCAGCGATGAGTTTCAAGCGTTGGCGAATGACATTGAAACCTTGCTGGATGTGATCGGGCAAGATACGCCGTCAGTGCGGCAGGCGTATCAATATGCAATGCAGTGTGAATATGACTTCTTTTCCGCTCCATTGGAGGAACCAAAATGAAACCGGTTGCGTTGACCATCGCGGGTTCCGACCCGTCCGGCGGGGCGGGGTTGCAGGCTGACTTGAAGACGTTTCATCAACACGGCGTCTATGGAATGAGCGTCGTTACCTTGTTGACCGTGCAAAATACGCAGTCGGTTGACGCCGTGCAAATGCTCGAGCCTGACTTCGTGTTGCAGCAGTTGAACGCCGTATTGAACGACATTCCTCCTACTGCAATCAAGACCGGGGCCTTAGGCGGCGCCGCGATGATCGAAGCCGTCGCGCAACGTGTAAAAAGTGTTCAATGTCCATTGGTGGTTGATCCGGTGATGATAAGTAAACACGGACACTCATTAATTGAAGATGATGCAGTCGAAAAATTGGTTCAGCATCTGATACCCAGCGCATCTCTGGTAACGCCGAATTTGTATGAGGCCAGCGCGATCTCCAACATCGAAATCAAAAACAGTTCTTGCTTACATGACGCGGCAAAGGCAATTCTTGACCTCGGCGCCAAAGCGGTTGTGATTAAAGCAGGGGCGAATAATGCGTTTGGGTGCGACCTGCTTGCGACGGATTCAGGCGTTGAAATATTTCGCGTCGAGTGGATTGATACGCCAAACACGCATGGAACCGGCTGCGTGTTTAGTGCGGCGATCACCGCGCACTTGGCAAAGGGGAGCGAACTTCGGGACGCTGTCGCTGGAGCAAGATCATTTATGGACCGCGCCATCCGAACCAACCCCAATTTAGGCAAGGGCAGAGGGCCGGTTAATCATCAAGCGCCGGTTGATTGATTTCCAGCGCCTCATCTACGGCTGATGGAACGGGCGTTAATTCAACAATCATTTTAAAGCGCAACTGGTTTAATAATCGTTTCGCGGTTTCGCTTTCGCTATACCAAGTCGATTCATCTTCATCGCGATAGCGTTTCATCCGTTGCTGGACATGTTCAAAAAAGACGGCGTCAGCCGTTTTGTAGCGTTCAAAAGCGGCGACTTTTTCGATTAACTCCGGGTCTTTGTCATATTCGTTTTTATACGCGGCTTTTAACAATGCGTCTGCGTAGCGCTCATCAACATTTGGGCTTTCGGGGTCTTCGATGCCTAATAGTCTGAACCGATGTTGCAGGCTTTTTTCTTCAATTAACCGAATTTGAATTTGCGACTGGCATTGTTCAAACGGAATCAATCCTTGCTCGTGTTTGTCAATGAGTTGAATAAAGTGCCAGGTATCGCCCACTTGAATGGGGCCGGTCACTTCGTGGATATCAAGCGCCCACAGTGCGCGCTCAAATGGTGGTGAAATGGTCCCTTTTTCGATCCATCCAATATAGCCGTCTGCGCTTGAGGTTTCTGATTCAGAATACTGGAGAAGGTTTTGAAAATCTTCGCCGGATTCCAAACGTTGCGTAATGGTCGCCGGACGAATCGACTCATCTGAAGATTCTTCGTGAAGCATAATATGCCGCGCGAGGCGGTCGCCGGGTTCGTAAAACTCTTGTGGGTGTTGTACGTAGTAGGTCAGCATCTCCTGACGGGTGATGGATGGAGTAATTCGGTCGAGCTCCGATTCCATCTTAAGTTTGATGCGCTCTTCTTTATATTTTTTAACTTCAATAGAAACACTTTCAACCGGTTGCTGATTGTCGTTTGAGGTTAGTGCTTCTAATAATGCGACATGTTGAATGATTCGTTTGAGCAGAGCTTGAGCGAGCTCTTGTTCAAGCCAATCTGCTTGCTCCCGATCTAACCCTTCAACATCTTCAGGCGTTAGTTCAAGTGCGCGCAATATGGGGCCATCGCCTTCGGGCGGGTGTTGAATGTACCACCGGATATCTTCTTCGCTAATATTTCCACTTTCGTAAATCGCAAGGACGCCTTGGTTGGCGAGATCATTCATATATATATTGCGGCTGTGTTGAAAATAGGCGGAACCGATCAATGCAACCAAAATCGGGACGATAAATGCGATAAAAATGTGGATTTTTTTTGATCGTATCATTTTAAGAGTATTTAAGAAAACCTATTGAAAATGCACATTCTGTCTATTGATTACCTAAGTCAATTTTTTTTTAAATCCATATTAAATTTAAAAGAGGATTGACTTTGGTTAACCTGCTAGTACGATTAACTTTAGAAACCTTTCCTTTAGTCGGTGGCTTAAAGTCATGTTTTACGCTACACCGCTTCTCTTTTTCTCCAACCACAAACCGCCAATTGGCGTTTCACAAACACATAACCCCCTAGGGAGGCATATTTGATATGTTTGATGCATCAGCTGAAGTTGAATTGCATGTTGGAGACGAAGTATTAGTTGACTCGTTAAACGGGCAGCGCGGCAAGATTGAGTCAATTCGCGTGATCTCCGATGCGCAAGTGGTTCAAAAGTTTAATGGCTGCCCCAGTGGAGTTGTATTGACAATTCAAAGCAGCGACGCAGTGATTAACGTACGCGGCGCTGATGTTACGCTGCCTCACGTCGTCGCGTAACACGAATTGCCATCCAGTATTCGCCTTTCCTTTTGGCGGTTGTCAAAGGGAGGTGAATGCTTTTATCCACCCCCCAATATTTTATTGAATCCCACCGGTACGTATTTTTTCTAATGTCAGCAAATTTTCTACCCACGGATTGCGGCGCCAGGCAAACTTCATCAGGTCTTTAATCTGTGCGTCGGTCAATCGCTTTCCATCTGATGGAGCCGTATTGAGTTCCGCATGACGCGTGTTGCGAATTCCAGGAATGACGGAACCCGTTTGGTCATGGCTTAGCGTAAAGCGCAATGCTAACTCCGGCATCGACATGTCAGGCGTGTTGGTTTTCGCCCACTCTTTAATTTGCTCAACGCGTTGTACAGTCGCTTTTAGATTATCGCCCCGGAAATAGCGTGAGCGAAAATCATCTTCGGCGAAGACTTCATTGCCAGTGAATTTTCCCGTCAAGGCCGCTTCATCAAATGGAACGCGGACGATGACGAAAATATCGTTGTCCTTACAATGCGGGAGAATGGTATACGCCGGATGTTGTTCAAACAAATTGAAGATTACTTGCAGCGAGTCGACCACGCCGGATTGCAGGGCGGGGATAACTTGTTCCGGGAAGTTCTCAGTGGTCGAGATGCCGAATGCGCGAATTTTCCCGTCTTTTTTCAATTTTTCAGCGGCGGAATAAATTTCATCGACCCCGTTCCAGGTTTCACACCATGTGTGTAACTGATACACGTCGATGCAATCGGTTTGTAGGTTTTTTAAACTGAATTCAACGCCTTCAATCAAGTAATCAACGGGAAACGCTTCGTCCCAGGGCATCCCGGAGGGCGGGTTCCAGATTCGATTTTTGGGCGGCAATTTGGTAGCGACATAAATGCGGTCGCCATGTTCTTTGATCGCTTTCGCAACCAATGATTCACTGCGGCCGTCGCCGTAGGCTTGGGCTGTATCAATAAAATTTCCGCCTAATTCGATATATTTATGCAACGCTGCGAGCGAGTCGTTGTCGTCTTGGTCGCCCCACATGCCGCCGATGGCCCATGCGCCGAATCCAATTTCTGAAACGTCCCACCCCATTCGTCCAAACCGTCGAAATTGCATTGATCGCGTCCTCCTGAAAATGTGTTTCTATTTATTGTTATGATGCCTGCGAAGGTTATTCCTTTATCGCAGACGGCGGGTCATTTTGTAAATCTAATTGCTGTGATGGCGGAATGCCCGTTGAAGGCGATTTCCGAAACTGAACGGAATCCGTCAATATCTGGTGCTGAATCCAGCCGACGTTATCGCCCCAGGTTTTTACTTTGACCCAATCGCCTTGAGGTTCATCTTTCGTGAAATCAACCTGACAGCCTGTTGCGAGTTCAATAGTAGGCACCGCGCTATCGGAGGGCTCTTCACGAAGAAAGACTGCCGTTCCCGCCAAAATTTTGGTGGAGGCCGTCACCGAGACCACGTCTCTCGCGTAATATTGAAAGAGGCGTTGGTCTTTTGTTTTTATTGTGACGACCAAGTCATCAAATTGGCGGACGATGACGTTGCCTTCGATGGCGCCGTATTTTGTCTTGACAACTGCCGCCGGGCTTTGGTGAATCGCGACGCAGAGCATCGCAATGGTTATAATAGATAGAGATAAGGTTCGCATGAGTTCACAATCACTTTAGTTCTGATACGGTACTATGACGGGTTTTTGGTCTTCAATCAATCCAAAACGAAAAGCGGCGCAGATTGTAACTATAACTCTTGCGGGTTTATTGGTATTAGGGTGCGGCAGCGTTGAGCGCAGGGAGCCTGGCCCAACCGAGTCAATTGACGCCCAACAGCCGAACAATAAAGAAGAAAAATCTCCAACGCTTTACGATTTACGCGGATACTTTTATCCACCCGCCAACGATTGAACACGTTTTTTCAAACCCTTCCTAAATAGTCTGAAAACGCGTAGTTTGAGTAGAATCCATGAGTAGAATTGATCGCCGCATTGCGGCATGAATATATGTTAAATCGCTGGTTTGATCCGACTTTATTACGGGATTTATTGAAAATATCCTGGCCGACAGTGGTCTATTCGTTATTAGAGACCGCCGTTGGGCTTGTGGATATTTATTTTTCCGGGTTTTTAGGGCACCCTGCCGTCGCGGCATTGGGCTTCTCCCGCCAAATATTCTTAGTGTTGATGATTGGCACCATCGCGGTTACAACCGGAACCATCACGCTCGTTTCACAAAATTTCGGCGCAAAACGCTATGACGTCGCCTCCTCGGTCGCCTGGCATTCGTTGCTTGTTTCAATCGTTGCGGGGATCGGCTTGGGAATCATCGGCGCTCTCACTGCGAGAATCTGTTTGTTGTCTCTTGGCGCTGAACCAGTCGTTTTGGCGCACGCCGTTCCGTATTTGAGGGTACTGCTAGGCGGCGTTGTGTTTTTGATGATTAACTTTTCGACCAACGCTGTGTTTCGCGCGATGGGAGACACCAAGACGCCGCTAAAAATCGCCCTGCTCGTCAATGTGTTAAATGTTGGGTTTAACTATGTTTTTCTGTTCGGATTTCCGCCTGTGATTCCAGCCTTCGGCGTTACGGGCATCGCAATTGGAACGGTACTCGCACGGGCCATCGGCGGCGTTCTCGCGATTTGGATGCTGATGCAAACCTCTCGTCCTGTTCACCTAAAGATGTCTCCAATAATTGATCCCGCTATGCTGCGGCACATCCTGCACATTGGCGTTCCGACGGGAGTCTCCGGCTTCTTTCGGAATGGAGCGCGGGTGTTGTTTATTGGAATCATCGCGTCAACGGCAGCAGGAACTACAGCAGTCGCCGCCGCTTCGATCGGGTTCCAAATTCGCATGTTGTCGATCATGCCGGCGCTGGCGTTTCAGGTGGGGACCGCCGCCCTGGTCGGCCAGAGCATTGGGGCCAAAAACGCAGAAAAAGCCGAAGCATACGGTTGGACGGCCATCCAGTTTGTTTCCATGATTATGGCTGTGACCAGCATCATTTTAATCATCTGGCCTGTGACGATTGTGGGGTTGTTTACCACAGATAAAGATGTTCTGGCGCTTGCGAGAATAACACTGATTTGCATCGCGTTTGAGCAGTTTTGCAATTGCGTCTCTATTGTCGCGGGCGGCGCGTTGGCAGGATCGGGCGACACCCGGCCGTCTATGCGTTATACGGTTTTCGCTCAATGGATGCTGATGATTCCCGCCGCGTGGTTTTTTGTCGCTTATAGCCCGTGGGACGTTTACGGCGCGTGGGTGGCGTGGGGCGTCGCGCCTGCTGTCCAGAGCGTATTGACGGTAATGCGTTTCTGGCGGGGAAAGTGGAAAGCGGTCCGCGTTGTCTATCATCCAGAAGATGCGGGGGATGTAGAACCGGCCTAAATATTCTAATAAGTTTGGATGCTTTGTACGCTCAGTTCAGAGAAGAACAAATTTTTACTAATTGTTTCGCTGCCGTTTTGAACAAAGGTATTCACCCACATGTTGCTTGTTCCAGGATACGGCAGACCCGTTGAAGTCGTGGCGGAAACCTGATGGTCTATAATGATAATCTTGTCAACGTCCCATTTATGTTTGGGGTCAATGCGCTTGACGCCAATCTCCACTTTTTTGCAAGCCGAGTAGTTTGAGTCTATCGAAAGCATCACATAGACGTCTTTTTCTGTGATGTCAGGCCGCAAGATGGCGCCGCGCAAAAAGCGCAATAATTTAGGGCTTAAATTCTCTGGCGTAAACAAAAACACGACAAAGGGATCAAGCGTACTCGAGCGGGTTTCAACCTGTTCTATGTCATCTGGAAACCCTAAAAATTGCGGGGACGGATACCAATAATTCGGCAGGTAGAAAAACTCGACAATATCGTCGGGGATAAACAAATGAAACATATTTGATTGAATGGTCGAATTTGCCGGTTCTAGCGTAAACCGATATTCTAACGGCATCTCCGAACTGCTTTGCAGCCTACGGATGAATTCCGCCGACATATCAAATCGTGGATCAACCGCGCGTAGTTCCATGTACGAAGTGTGGACGGTTTGGTTTCCCGTCATTTTAAGGCCGTCTAAAACAGTATCCCAATTCATTAACATAACGCTGTTAAAAAATAGCGGGAACTGCTCATAGACCTGGTCTTCGATGGGTAGAGAGTAGATACGCTCTAGTTCGGGCTTGAGGTCATCTGTGATCGAGTTTTTCAAAAAACGTTGAAATTGAAGTTGAACGCGCGCTTGCAATGCGTTCGCGCGCTGCACGTTATTCAAATAGCCTTGTAGTGTTGCTTCTTTATCAACAACGTGCTGGGCCAGCGGCGCATTGGCGGAAAAAGCAAGCAAAGTAATTGATAAAACAAAAACGATATTTCGGTTCATGCCTGTCGTCCTCTTCATTCAGGCCGGGATTCATAACTGTATAACTATAACGTCTGAGGAACCTCTTTGTCTCGTTGATCTTATCTTTCCCACTCTAATTACAAAGGGTCGCGTTTTGCATTGTTTTAGTGTTTTGATCTGTTTTAATACGTAGTATGATACCCCTAGGGGGAGTAATACGGATTTTTTTGATTGTCTAGACCATGAGATTTTCGGTTTGCGTTCAAGTGATTTTCCATTTATTGGACGTCTGAACTGAAAGTTCCAATTTCGTAACCCATTGCATGAGGAAGGCGTCACATGCAAACACCGGATGTTTTAAGACCGACTGCTGCTGGGCGATTTTATCCTGCCGACCCAGATGAACTCTCGAAAGATATTAGCGGTTATCTCTCTCAAGCGCAGATTCAAATAAGTCAGCGTCGCGTCTTGGCGATCTTGGTTCCGCACGCGGGTTATCCATTTTCCGGCCCGGTGGCTGGATATTCATTTCGGCATGTTGAAAAACAGGCTCCTGATACCGTATTGTTTGTTGCGCTGGGGCATCAAGGCGTGAAAGGGGCGTCGGTTTTCAATGGATGCCGCTACGAAACGCCGCTTGGCAGTGTGAATGTAGACAACGAGTTAAATGAGATTTTGCTGCAAGGCGGCGCCCCGATAGACGATAATCCTGTTCCGCATGTCGGCGAGCATTCCGTCGAAGTCAACCTGCCGTTTGTGCAAAGCGTGTTTCCTCAAGCGAAAGTTTCTTCTTTATTGATTTCTCAGTTAGACGCTGATTTATGCGCAACCGTCGGTCAGCGTATTGCCGACGCCGTGAAATCGTTTCCCGATAAAGAAATTTTACTGGTCGCCTCATCTGACATGAGCCATTATCCAAAACAGGAGGTCGCAACGTCGGTGGATCGCGCGATGCTTGCGTCAATCGAGACCCTATCGCCCCAGCAGATTTGTCGCGATCTTGTCGAATTGAACAACGGCGCTGCGAATTTGCATTGCGTGATGTGCGGCGGCGCTGCGATGCTCACGGTTGTCGAAGCGGCCCTCGCCTTGGGAGCCAAGCAAGCCAAAACCCTCCATTATCAAAATAGCGGCGACAGCGATTGGGGAGACCCGGATCGCGTAGTCGGTTATGGTTCGCTGGCAATCTATGGGCCGGATCCGCATGAAAAACCAGGACAAGATTTTGCCCTGAACGAACAAGAAAAGAAAGAACTGTTACGCTTGGCGCGAGCTGGCGTTCTGGCGGAACTCACTCAAAAACCGTTTCAGGCGCATTCAGATTTGAGCGCTTTGCAGGCCAATGCGGGCGTGTTTGTGACGCTGAAAAAACGGGGCGATCTGCGCGGTTGCCTGGGGCGGTTTGAGCCGGTGGAGCAACCGCTTTGTCAATTGGTTCCATATATGGCGGCGCAATCGGCTGTGCACGATCATCGGTTTCCCGCCTTGGGCGAAGACGAACTGCCTTTTACGGATATTCAGATTTCCGTCCTGTCTCCGCTACGACCAATCGAAGACGTGAATGAGATTTGCATCGGGCGTGATGGATTGCAGATTGAAGGCGTGACCGCATCCGGGTTTCAACGCTCCGGTACCTTACTGCCGCAGGTCGCGACAGAACGCAATTGGAGCGTCGAAGAGTTTTTAGAGGCGTTGTGCAACAAAGCCGGGTTAGAGCCGGGGGCGTGGAGGTCTCCAGACGCAAAGTTGTGGGCGTATTCCGCTGATGTATTCGGCGACCTCGACTTTCAAACGCCGCCGTTCCGTGTAGAATCCCAGTCATTGTGAGCGAAATTTACGAACTTCTACCCGGCTATCAAAAACTGGCCCAACAGTGCAGCGCTGTTGGCGTTGAACTCGAACCCGAACCGGGCGGACTGGTACTCTATCATGGACAGCCGCACCGGATCATCGGCGAAGATGCGGGCGCATTGTTAATTGTTGCGACGCCCGTCTTGCCGCCTATCGACCAGAATACCATAACGACGGTGCCGGGCTGGATGAATGATCCGCTCTGCGTTTATATGCCCGGCGTGGCATGTTTGATTGACTCGGTGCGTAGCATCAGCAGTATGTTTCCGACAATTACGCCTGGAGTCAAATCGACGCGTGAGGTGTGGCAAGTCAAGCATCCCGACATTGAGCCGGTTGTCGCCAATTCGTTGGAAGAATCGCTGTTGCAAGCGGTCATTCAAATCCTGGAAAACAAAATCGCAAATCCATGAGCAACGCGCAAAAAGGCATACTCATCTACGGCGCCGGCGGACACGGCAAAGTGTTGATTGAACTCTTGCAGTCAATCGGCATTGAGGTTGCAGCCATCATTGATGACCGGGTGACTGGTTCCGCCGAACGGTTGCTGGGCGTTGCGGTGATTTCTCCCCGTGATGCGATTGAGAATTACATCCAGCCGGAGAGCATGAACGGCCTTGTCGCGATTGGCGATAACGTAATTCGTTTAGAAAAAGCCGCCTGGTTTGAGTCGCGCGGCGTCGAGATGGTCGTCGTCATCCATCCGAGCGCAGTGGTTTCGGCGTCCGCCAAAATCGGGCGGGGGACGCAGGTGATTGCGGGCGCGGTGATTAACGCCGAAGCCCAATTGGGCGCGAACTGCATTGTCAACACCAATAGCGTTGTCGAGCATGACTGCGTGATCGGCGACGGCGTCCATATCGCGCCGGGCGCACTAGTCGGCGGCGGCGCCAGCATCGGCGATCGCAGCCAAATCAGCATTGGCGCTAGTGTATTACCTGGAATCAAAATCGGTTCGGATGTCATGGTCGGCGCGGGCGCGGTTGTGACAAAACCTGTTGCTGACGGCGTAACCGTGGTCGGCGTCCCGGCGCGTATTTTGCAAAAATAACTCCTAAAGCATCCCCCTTATTTCATCCTTCAGTGACGATAAAGCCGTGTTTCAAAAAAAAATTATAAATTCACTTGACACTTGTTTATATGTAAACTATAATCTTGTTTATGAAGAGTTCCAAGACACTGTACATAGATGAGGAGAACGCCATGACTCTTTTTTTGACCATAATGTTTATATGTAGACTGTATGCTAGTTAATATAAGGAGAGCGCCATGAATATTTTACTGATTGCGCCTGCAAGTGGAAAATGGCGGCAAGTGGGCCGCGCAAAAATTGCGAATGGAAAAACATTTCGGTTTTCCTTACTGAGTTTGCTGTCGATTGCGGCGGCGACGCCAAAAGACGTAAATATTCGGATCGTGGATGAACAGTGCGAAGATATCCCGTGGGACGCGAAGGCGGATCTGGTGGGGATTACCTGCATGACCGCGCTGGCGCCGCGCGCGTATGAGATCGCGGCCCGCTTTCGCGCACGGGGCGCGCCCGTGGTGTTGGGAGGAATGCACCCGACTTTCCGGTGGGTCGAGGCGCTTGAACACGCGGATGCGGTGGTGGCTGGCGAGGCGGAAGGCGTGTGGCCGCAAGTGATTGACGATGCGCGTCACGGCGCCTTGCAGGGCGTATACCGGACGGACAAGCCGTTTGATCTCGGCGAATTAAACTTGCCGCCCTATCATTTGCTCGACCTCAACCGCTACTCGACCTATGCAGTGCAGGCGACGCGAGGCTGCGACAGAAAATGCTCGTTTTGTTCGATCTCAGCGTTTCATCAGCATACCCAACGCCGCCGTCCAATTGAGTCGATTATCGAAGAAGTCAAACGAATCCCCAACCGCATGTTTTTACTTGTTGATGATAATTTGACTGCTGACCGGGACTATGCGGCCGCATTGTTTGAAGCATTGGTTCCATTAAAAAAATATTGGGTGACGCAATCCACGCTTGCGATTGCCGATGACCCGGCGTTTTTGCAACTGGCGTCGCGGGCGGGCTGCACGGGACTATTCGTTGGATTAGAAACCTTCGCTGAGAGTAACCTGCATTCCGTTGAAAAAGATTTCAACCATGTCGAACAATACCGTGAAGCCATTGATCGTTTACACGCCCACGGCATCGGCGTCGAGGCCGGGATCGTGTTTGGCTTTGAGCATGATGACCCCCGCGTGTTTGCTCACACGCTTGCGATGCTCGACCATCTTCACATTGACGCCATACAGGCTTCGATTTTCACGCCGTTGCCAGGGACGTCTGCGTATGAGTCGATGAAGCCTCGGCTGCTTGACCGCAATTGGGGGCATTACGATTTTCACCATGTGGTCTATCAACCAAATCATCTGACGCCGGAAGCGCTGCAAGCGGGACACGATTGGGTAACGCGCCAGTTTTATCAACCCTGGCGCATCGCGCGCCGATTGGGACGTTGGGCCATGCAGCCGCATGGAGCCGCTACGCTGCCCTACGCCGCTGCGATTAACCTCGCCTATCTTGGACGCATCCGAACATGGGGAATCAAAGGTTGGGACCCCGGCCTGGAATATAAAAATGACCGTTTTATTTCTGGTTCAGATGGGAAAATCGTTGTCACGCAAGCGGCATGAGAAAGAGAGGAGGGGGATTTGTATATCGTTAATCGGTCTCATCTTCATTTTGCCAAAGTGGTTCGCTTACTTCAAAAGCGTCAATGTTGCGGATGAATTTCAATTGCAAATGCGAGGCGTATGAAATTAGTAAGTAGGCAAAGCCTTTGAGCGGCAAAATCAGGGAATAAGGATTATAGAGCCCTTGTAGGTTGATGTAGGCGAACAGGCTGTCAGTCACGAATAACAACCCAAATGCGCCGACCAAAACAAACCAGGGCCGCGCGATGGGAGAGCGTCCCATCGACAAAAATGCTAGCGCCAAATGTAAACAAAAATACGCAAGGCACATGTCAAATATGGGGTAGATCAAAAAGACCAGACGAAACCATAGCGGCGTGGCCGGATTGCTCAGAGTGGGGGTGCTGATGAATACAAGATTCAATGCGACAAAAATCAGAAATAGTCCATTGGCGATCCCGTTTCTGAAAGAGGACTGAAACGCTTCTAACTGGTTGATTTGTATTTTGAAGATGCGAAAACTGATGATGTAGCAGATCAACCCCGCCATGATGGAGAGGTCGGCGACTTGCGGAAAGGTCAAATAGAGATTGAGCAAAACCTCATATAAAAAATAAACGAGATAGCCAACGCCTTCACAGAATAAACCCAAGGCAAACAGCAGCCAGGTAATACGCGCCGGGTCGTTTTTCTCAAAGCGGTAAGCGACCCGGTATAAATTAAACGCGCCAAAAAAACAAAACAGCGTAATGAAACCGTCGCAAAACGCTTCGACTTGTGATAGCGAAAGCGGCTGTGCGATAAAGATGAATCCCATCAAAGCAATATAAATAAGAACCACAGAAAACGGCATTGAGAGCATCTCTCCTTTACATCGCAGCCGCAGCTTGTTCATGAAGCAATGAAATTACATAGCGAGCTCTTTTTCGTCCTACAAAAAACTGCATGTTGTTTGCCAGGTAGTTGCCCAAGGTTTTCAGGTCTTCCGGCCCCAATTGCTGTGGCGCTTTATTCACGCGTGAGCAGTAATTGAGGATGAGTCGCTGCGCAACATTTTCACCGAGTATGGGAGCAAAAAATTTCTGTAATCGGTATGAATATGTCAACGAATTGTCGTGTTCAGGATATTGCGGCATAACAAGCGACCTAAAGGACAAATTGATGTTGGATGAAAATTAACTCAGACAATGTCAGTATGCTTTTCAATATAGAGAGATTGTAAAATTCTTTCAATGAGTAATTTCTTTGAACCGTGATTTGTTGATACAATTGAAATATGGTTCATCCGGTAAGTGAGTACCTACCGTGATGGATGGCCATTTTTGAGATTCAGAAACGGGCTCCGGCATTTCACAAATTGACAAACCAAATCAGGCATGGATGCAACTCTGGGAGCGCC
>JAVCCE010000009.1 GCA_030765645.1 Candidatus Hinthialibacter antarcticus
CTTCAGTGCGGGCTTTCAAGCCCTTATGCACAGGCGCTCCCAGAGTTCCACCCACGCCTGATTGGTTTGTCAATTTGTGAAATGCCGGAGCCTGTTTCTGAATAAATATTATGGCCATCCATCAATGTAAGTACTCACTTACCGGATGAACCTTAATTTTCAAACGATGAATGTTTTGCTGCGGTCTATCCGTACGATAGATTATGTACTACGCTTGTACATAACATTAGACAATCGCCTCATACAGAAGGAGCCCGCCATGAAAACGAAAATCATTGCTGCATTGGTTGTGTGCGCATGTGCATTAATCGCCATTGGCGAAGTGAAAGAACCGACGCAAAACGAACTGGCCGAACAACTATTGGTTTCAATGAACGTCCCGCAAACGACGGAGCAGGTCATGGACATTATGAAAGAGATGCTGCCCATGCAAATGAAGCAAATGGGCATGCCGGATGCGGTGATTAATGACCAGACCAACGAGTATATGAAGAAGGTGATGGACTTCACCGCGAAAGAAGTCGGTTGGGAAGCGATGAAAGAAGACTATATCGCTCTCTACGCCGAGTCGTTCAGCAAAGAAGAACTCGAAGGCGCCATCGTGTTTTACTCTTCGGATATTGGACAGGCGTTCATCAAAAAACAGCCGGAGCTGATGCAGAAATCCATGCAGATTTCACAAAAGAAAATGATGGCGGTGATGCCAAAACTGCAAGAAATGATGAAAGAGTTTACCGACGAAATTAAAGAGAACGCCAAGCCGTCTGAAAAAGAATAGGCGTAACGCTTCGTTTAACCGCGCGGCGCAATGGACGGGTGTTGCGCCGCGCGAATTGAATGTACCTCTGGCTACTTAAGTTTCTTCCTGCATACAATTCACTTTGCTTATACTATTGTTAAAGAAATGCTTCATTTGAAGGGAACGGTATGAGCACGCTGCGTCGCGGTTCGGTCATAATTGTGGATGATGAGAAAGGTATGCGCCATATTTTGCAGCGCATGCTTTCGGATGAAGGCTATCTGGTTGCTACAGCCGAGAGCGGCGAAGACGCGCTGAGCAAGTTTGACGAACAGAATTTCGACGCCGCCATGTTTGATGTGCGGATGCCCGGCATGGACGGGCTGGCCCTGCTCGACCATGTGCGCGAGCGCTCGCCGCAAACCTCGGTGGTGATGATGACCGCCTTCGGCGCGGTCGAAACCGCCGTCAACGCCATGAAGCGCGGCGCCTACGAATATATCACCAAGCCGTTTAACAACGACGAGGTACTGCACATCGTTCACAACGCGGTCGAACGCAGGCGGCTGCACGACCGCAACGCCTATCTCTCGTCGGTGCTCGAAGAACGCGAGAGCATGGGCGGCATGATCGGCCAGAGCCGCGCCATGCAGTCGCTCTACCGCCTCATCGAAAAAGCCGCCCCCACCGACAGCACCATTTTGGTGTTGGGCGAAAGCGGCGCGGGTAAGGAACTGGTCGCCAACGCCATTCATCAACTTTCGGAGCGAAAAAAAGGGCCGTTCGTCGCGGTCAACTGCGGCGCTCTGCCGCGTGAGTTGATTGAAAGCGAATTATTCGGGCATGAAAAAGGCTCGTTCTCCGGCGCGCACCAAAGCAAGATCGGCTTGATTGAATCGGCTGACGGGGGGACGTTATTTCTTGACGAAATCGGCGACCTGCCGATGGATTTGCAGGTCAAGATTTTGCGCGTACTCGAACAAAAAGAGGTGCGCCGCATCGGCAGCGTGAAACCGAAAGCGGTCGATGCGCGCGTGGTCGCCGCCACTAACCGCGACTTGCGCGACGACGTTGAAAAAAAATCGTTCCGCGAAGATTTGTTCTTCCGGCTTTCGGTATTAGAAATTAAACTGCCGCCGTTGCGCGAACGCGAAGGCGATATCCCCATTTTGGCGGAGCATTTTTTACGGCGCTTCAATCAAAAAATGAACCGTTCCGTCGAAGGGGTTTCGCCGGAAGCGATGCGGCTGTTGTTGCAGCACAAGTGGCCGGGCAACGTGCGTGAACTCGAGAACATTATTCAGCGCTGCATGATCTTGCGCGAAAGCGGCGTGATTGAATTGCGCGACTTGCCCGAGCATCTGGCGCCTAAGATGGAGAACAAGGCGCCGTTGATGGCGGCGCTGTTTGACCCGAACCAGTTGTCGTTTCAAAAAGCGCGCGAGGCGTTTGAGCGTCATTATCTTGAAGAGCTGCTCAACCTCAACGACGGCAACGTTACTAAGTCCGCACTCATGGGCGGCATCAGCCGCCGCCACTTACAAGACCTCATTAACAAACACAACCTGCGATCCACCGGAGAGGAGTGATGCGACAGTTTGTAATTCCGTTCCTCCTATTGATTTTCACTTCTTGCTCACCGCAGGTTGAAGTCGGCGATGAAATGTTGGCGAAAAAAATTACCGCTGAAGTGGAACGATTCAAAGGCCTGGAATATTCCGTTCAATACATCACAACGACTTACAAGCACCACAATGATTTAATTGCGCAGCGCATCCAGCAGGCGTTCGAGCGGGACGCAATTTCAAACGAAGACCCGGATTTCGAAGCGCTCTATGCGCAGCAAGTGCAAGAATTCGCACAGAATGCGTATGCAATCACCCGACAGTACCGCATCATCGAAACCAAGGATTATTCCATCCACTCACAACGACAGCTGGGCAACGACCCCAACTGGGAACCATACCAGGGATTATTCAATGGCAAGAAAATGTATTCCATAACAGATGTGTGCGACAAATCGCTGTTCTCGAAAACGCGTGAATTTCGAAGATTTCAAATCAGCTATGTAAGCCACGACCGCAGCGTCATTTTTCAGGGAGACCGATTCCTACGGAAAGATTCAGAACTGCTGTACACAATCTTTCCATTGCGTACATTGTTTTGGCTCAGGAGTGCAGGATCCTTCAAGAATAAAGTAAACCAAATGCTCAAGCACGCTGCGTTTCCTGCTGATATTGAAACCGTTATTCCGAGAGAACAAGCGCTGAGTTTTGATATCAATACCAACGAGAAGTTGCCCCCTCAATTTCTTTTGTGCGAAAACAATGACGAGCGCAGCGTCCGGCAATACGCATCCTTATACGAAGGTACGGTGCGTAGCCACATCCGTTGGGATGGTCAACTCAAAGTTGACGGCGCTGACTACACGGCGCCGCAAATGATGATTCACGAATCGTACCCACGCGGATTGCCTCAAACCACAATCGTTAGCGTCTATTCATGCCGCTTTGGGCGTGAACCGTCATGGCCCGAAAGCGCGATGGAATTTGTGAAGAACGAAGCCGGTTCATCGTTTCGGTTTGGAATTGAAGACCAAGACAACAATTACAAGATAACACCAATGAAGCGCAACGAATTCTTCGCGCGATTTGAATAGCGCGGTCGCAGAATCCGCACAAAATTTTGGTAATGCGTATAAATTCACTTTCCTCTCAATAAAACTTCGTTTCCCGTCGTTTAACTAAACAGAGATAACAAGCGGCCGCTTAATTTGAAACATACCTGACATAAGGAAGGAATTACGATCATGACTACGAAATCACTGAATTGGAACTCGATTGGATTTTTGTTTTGCTTATCCGCTTTGGCGGTTGCCTATGCGTTTATCGCTTCCAGCCCGGCCAACGCGCAAGCAGACGACTTGGACGCCCCCGCCGTTATTGGAGCGCCGATTGCGTTAGGTTTTGCTGATGGAACGTCGCCGCCTCCGCCGCGACGGGGACGCTTCAGCGATGAAGGTCAACAGCCCCCGCGCTTTGGACGCGAAATGAT
The DNA here is from genome assembly GCA_030765645.1 of Candidatus Hinthialibacter antarcticus. NCBI lineage: Bacteria > Candidatus Hinthialibacterota > Candidatus Hinthialibacteria > Candidatus Hinthialibacterales > Candidatus Hinthialibacteraceae > Candidatus Hinthialibacter > Candidatus Hinthialibacter antarcticus. Next base: position 3,794 of record JAVCCE010000009.1, read on the forward strand.
GCAAGAAGCGAGAGAGCGCAATCCTGAACTGTTTGAACAAGCGCGTGAACGTATTGCGAATGGCGAACATCCTCGCGACGTGATGCCTGAAATCATGCGCAAGTTTCGCCAGGATGCGTCTGACGAAGACCTCGCTTGGATGCGAGAGAATCGAGCGCACTTTCGCGGCGTCATGCAACAACGAGGCCGCAACTTTCAAGATGACGCGCCGCGCGGCCCAAGACGGTTGGCGATGGCGGATCGCGGGGTTGATGAAGGCCGTCGCGGCCCCGGCCCCCGTGAGTTTGAGCGCGGCCCTCGCCGAGAGATGCGTGGTGCGTTGCCGCCAGTTATCGAATGCCCTCATTGCCATCGTGCGATTGATCGTCCCGGCGAAGGCCCGCAAGGCCGTCGTGGATTTGGCCCCATGAATGAGCGCGGTCGTGGTTTTCAAGACGACGCTCCTCGAGGCCCCCGCGGACCGATGATGGAAGAACGCGGCTTTGGCGAAGGACGTTGCGGCGAAGGCCCGCAAGGCCGTCGTGGATTCGGCCCCATGAATGAACGCGGTCGCGGATTTCAAGACGACGCTCCTCGAGGCCCCCGCGGCCCGATGATGGAAGAACGCGGCTTTGGCGAAGGACGTCGCGGACAAGGACCGCAAGGCCATCGTGGATTCGGCCCCATGAATGAACGCGGTCGTGGATTTCAAGACGACGCTCCACGCGGCCCCCGCGGCCCGATGATGGAAGAACGCGGCTTTGGCGAAGGACGTCGTGGCGAAGGCCCTCGCGGCATGGGCCCCCGTGATTTCGAGCGCGGCCCTCGCGGCCCACGGTTTGGGGCTGAGGGCGCAGGCCCGGCAGTCGCAGTCAAAGACATCGAAGCCATCATCGACCGCCTCGAACGGCGCTTACAAGATTTGCGCGAACAAACCAAAGAATAACGCATCACGATTCAAATTGTTGAATGCGCGAACCGCCGGGCTTGTATCAGTCCGGCGGTTTTTTTGTTTGGTGATTTAATCCGTAATTTAGATTGACGCATTTAAAGGGCGTGTGTTATTGTCAGCGCAAGCGCGTTTTATGTAAACACATGGGGATTCAAGCATGATGCGGTTCATATTCATTGGGGCAATTACAATTTGTGTTTCACTAGTTTCGTTTGCTGAAATAATAAAGTCACAAGTTGAAACCCGTCCACTCGATGTTATCTTAGATGGAAGCAGTTTTTTTCCGTTTTTTGAAATGGAAGATTCTGTTCGATTCAGTAAGACAGAAATAGAATTCCAACTGAATAATTCTCAGAATGTGAAACGAGTTTCAGGCGTCATCACCCACCCATTTGGAGATGGTCCGTTTTCATTGCGCGAATCACTAAGCAATTTGATCGAAAACGCCTCAGTTAATTCCACAATCGACAAAATATATTTTCACATTACATTTAAAGAAAATGCAAAATTTGCGCTTAAAAGTATCTTCTTTAAACCTCAGCCAGGAGTTGATCTAGAAGCAAACAATGTAATTCACCGCAAAAGAGCTTTTTCCACTACATACCCACATCAAGTATTAATGGATGAACTCCGAATTGAAGACGCCCACGGCAACGAGTTGGCATTCAACCTATTCACGAATCCGTTACTCTATGCGAGCGACATCGGCGGTTTAGTAATCCAATATGAAAATTTCCCTAAATCAATTAAAACCTCACATGTCATCGCGATAAACAATGTCCCTTTGTATCCACCAATTATCGTAAGTCCCGGAGTAAATAATCAATCTCACAAGACTCTGGCTTTAATAGGATTCGATAGCGATCCATTACCTTTAACCTTTAAAGTCGTTTTGATTGACGGAACGGAATACATCATTGAGCATCCCAATGGATACAGTCTGATTACTGTTTCGCCATCATCTCAAGCTGCTCATTGGCGCGAATACTAGCGATTCATTTTCGGAGAAAGCATATCCGCCGACGGCTAACGCCCCGGCGGTTTTTTTCCTTTTATAGTAGTTGCCAGAATTATGTGCGGATTGAGTTTCCATAACTGTATCTATCGCTGAGCCCTACGGGCGCGCTTAACGCACAGTATTTTGACAAACACTCTATCTGGGTTGGAATTTTCTCTGTGATGTGTTGAAATGAATGATCTTGAAATTATTCTTTCTTTGAGAGGATTTTATTGCCATGCGATTGTTCGTTTCGTCACTCTGTTTACTCATGGTTGCAACCGTCACCGCGTATTCATCATCAATCGAAGTCACCGGCGCCGCCGCTGACGGCTCGAAAGACGACGGGCCTGTCATTCAACAAGCGTTGCAGGCCGCTAGCGAAGCGGGAGGCGGCGAGGTCTATCTGCCCGCCGGGGAGTACCGCATCGACGATCATATTGAAATTCCCGCTGGCGTTACTTTGCGCGGGAGCTGGCAGGCGCCGCACCACTCTGACCAAGTGTGGGGAACGGTCCTGTTTGCCGTCGGGCATGAAGGCAATGAAGACGGCCCCGCATTGATCCAGCTCGCGCCGGGCGCAACCGTAAAAGGCCTGACCATTTATTACCCCAACCAACGGCTTGATGATATCAAAGCCTACCCCTGGGCGATTCAAGGACGCGGCATGCACGGCAGCGTTCTCGATGTGACGTTGGTCAACGCCTGGCAGGGCATCGACTTCGGTACGCACCACAACGAGCTGCATGTGATCCGCAACGTGTTCGGCTGTTGCTTGCGGCGCGGCGTTTATATCAACAATTGCACCGATGTCGGGCGCATCGAAAACGTCCACTTCAATCCCCACTATTGGGGCCGCACCAAAGGAGACCACCCGCGCAACTTCGGCAAACTCATCGAGTTCATGAACAACAACACCGAGGCCTTTATCTTTGGCCGCACCGACTGGGAATACGTCTTAAACACCTTCGCGTTCGGCTTCGATAAGGGCTACAAGTTTATCGAGACGGAACAGGGCGCCTGCAACGGTAATTTTCTTGGCATCGGCGCCGACGGCGGCCGCTATGCGTTATGGGTCGAAGCGACCCAACCGCCGGGGCTGCTCATCACCAACGGCGAGTTTGTTTCGTTCTCGCATGACGACAGTACGCAAGTGATGACGACCGAAGGCTTCAAAGGGCTGGTGCAGTTCAACAACTGCGCGTTCTGGGGGCCGAGCGATAAAGTCGCCTGGCTGCGCGGCCCGGGTTCGGTTTCGTTCCAGCAATGCAATTTCGTCCATTGGAACCACAAAGGCGGCGACTCGCACGCCATTCACGCCGACAACGGCGAGCTGACGATTGCGACCTCGTTCTTTCGTGAAGCCAAGCCGCAAATTTATCTCGGCCCGAAATTGAAGGGCGCCGTCATCACCGGCAACCGCTTCAATAAGGAAATGTTGATCAAGAATGAAAGCGAAGGCTCCGTGCAAGTCGGGCTGAATATGGAAATCAAATAGTAGCGGAACCGTATTAGCGCTTTTCCCGCTCTCTCCAAGATGGGGAGGTTAAAGGGGAGGGGTATGTTTTTAATGCAAGGGCGGGCGGAGAGCAGACCCCTCGCTTTATGTTCTGAGTGAATTAATTGAGTTTGATGGAGATGAGCCGATGAAACGACGGACCTGGATGCAAACGGCAATGCTGGGCGGCGCGGGTTTTTTATTGAAACCAGCGTTTGCTGAAACCGGCGGACTTCGCACCATCACTTACAACGTGCTGCAATGCAGCGGCTGGCCGAAGAGCGTTTCGAAAGAGCGCCTGGGCGAGTTCGCGTCGCAACTGCCGCAACGCTACGCGATGGAGTTTGCGCTCTACCAGCCTGACATCATCACCTTTCAAGAAGGCCCGGCGGAAAGCGTCGTCAAAGAAATCGCGAAATTGATGAAGATGAATTATGTGTTTTTCCCAAGCGGCGAACACTGGCCGGGCGCTCTGATGACCCGCTTCGAGATTGTCTCGGCGCAGAACTGTCCGGTGTTGAGCGGCGAGCGCCCCAAAAAATTATTCACCCGTCATTGGGGAAAAGCGAACCTGCGCAATCCAGAAACGAATGAGGATTACATCGTCCACAGTGCGCACCTGCACCCCAGCAGTAAGGACATTCGTTACGACGAAGTCACTGCGATGTTAGAGTCAATGCGAGAGGAGATCGCCTCCAACGCGAACTTTATCTTACAGGGCGATCTCAACCATGAACCCGACATGCCGTCATATCGCCGCTGGATAAAAGCCGGGCTGATTGATAGTTATGCGAAGGCGGGGGCGGGCGAAGCGCTGACGTTTAAGGCCGACTCGCCCTATTGCCGCATTGATTATGTGTGGTCGAATGCGACGTTGGCCAAGCGGCTGAAATCGGCGCGCGCATTGCATGAAGGCGCGTTTCGGCAGCACGCCAAAGACCCGGTCTCGTTCGCGCTCAGCGACCATGTGCCCGTGTTGGCGGAGTTCAAGTAACAATAGTCATGATAGCATGATGTGAAACGGGGCTGGTCGAATTGACCAGCCCCGTTGTTTTGCGGTGCATTCAATTTGTTCTAATACAATGACCACGCCTCAACCGAGGTTAGCAGCACAAAACGCATTCCCAGATACACCGAACGGCGCGCATCGGGATAATCAATCGCGTCGTCAATGATGAAATCGAGGCGTTCGCCTTGTCCGATGGTAAATTCGCCGAGTGAAATTTCATAATCGTTATAGCCCGGCGTGGTTTTAAATTCGCCGTCGTTCGGATGCCAGGTTTGCAGGTCGCCGCCTTCAAGCCCAAACAGGATGGGGTTGGGTTCGTCAATATTTTGTTGCTCATCCGACGCAGCCGTATCGCCAATATTGAAGAACGCATCATAGGTTCCGGCTTGCGTAAAGATGATGGAGGTACGCAACGCCAGCGCATCGTTGCCGTTTTCGGGGAACGATTCGAGAATGGGGCCGTAGGGGCCGAGACCCTCGCGAATGTTCCATTTGCCCGAACCGTCCTCGCGATCTTGTACGGTGAGCCAGTCTTCGGTATTCAAACAGATGTCGGTCGGCAGGGTGCGGTAGCGGTTGCCCGACAGGTCGGTCGCCCATTCTGCGGCGCCGGGGCTAATCTGAATTTCGGGAAACGCGCCGGGGTTGATCTTTTCAAGACGCAATCCCATATACACCGAACGGCGCGCATCGGGGTATTCAATTGCGTCGTCAATGATGAAGTCGACCTGTTCGCTCGCCTCGACGCTGAGCACGGCGACGGGGATTTCATAATCGTTATAGCCCGGCGTACTTTTGAACGTCCCTTCATCCGGCATGTAAGTGGCGAGCGGCCCGCCTTCAAGCCCAAATAGGATGGGGTTCGGTTCGCCGCAATTTTGCGACGGCGTGGAACCAGCGGTATCGCCCATATTCAAATATACATTGTAGGCGCCGTCAGCGGCGAAGATGACCGACGTCCGAAGCGGGACGCCGTCGTTGCCGTTTGATGGGAACGACTCAAGGATGGGGCCGTAGGAGCCAAGGCCTTCGCGAATGTTCCATTTGCCGGAACCGTCTTCGCGGGTTTGGACGGTGAGCCAGTCTTCCTGATTGGGATACGCCGCCGCATCCGCCGGGCCGGTACGAAACTGATTGCCGCTGACGTCTGATGTGAACTCAAGCGCGCCGGGGCTGACTTGGATTTCAGAGAGCGTCCCGCCCAGCTCGATGGCGCGCAGGGTCACGCCGCGGAAAGTCGATGTGACATAAAACTCCGCGTTTAAATTGGCGACATCGCCTTGAACGTCATCCACCCGCACGGTGATGACTTCGCCTTGTTCGACCTCTACTTCGCCTAGCGATGCGCTATACCAAAACATTCCGCCCTGGGTTGTGCCGTCAATCGCAGGGTAACCGGGCGAAGTGCCGCCTGATGCGCGCTCCGAATTCATGGCTGAGTATTGAGTGAATTCGCCATCGCCCAGCGCCGCGAGTAGCGGGCCAGTGTCGGGAACGCCGTTGTTATCTAAAAAGTTTAGGATGACTTCATATTTGCCGCTTAACGCGGGGGTGATGTTCATCGCGATTTCAGGGGCGTCTTCAAAAAAGCCCGGGCCGTGAGAAACCAGCATGGTGTTGCCGTCAACCTGATAAATCAGCCAAAGATTGTCGTCGTCAAAAAATACATCCGCCAGCGCTTCATTGCCGAAGGGGCGCGGGTCATAAGCGTCTGACGGTTCGATGGCGTGGACATTGCCGAAGCGGTCTGGTTCTCCGCTCACATCGCCCGCCGAGAAGAAAAAACTGATCTCCTGCGTAAAACCATTGCTTGTCGCAAACAACATTGCAGCGCTAAGCGCCAAAGTTCTTAATTTCATACTTGAATCCTCCTCCGAATAGAAAAAAAAATGATTGAATAAACAAAGATGGGTTGGATGAATAATCCTGCTTCAATCCTCCTTTTTCATCAAAATAATTGTTTCAATTAAAAACTATCGAATGTGTTTTAGCCATGATAGAATGGCGTTTTGACGGGGAGTGAAGAATCGAGCAGGATGAAAAGTCTGTACAAAATAAACCCGTCACTTCTTGTTTATTCTGTGGCAAAAAGCCATTTATGAATCGCTAGGCGCTGCTAATGTTTGGATGCTAATTTAATGCGATTGAATTTTAGGGTGGATCAAGAAATATGTATAGGGTTAATATGGATAGCCAAGAGGGCAATTCTGTACTAGATTGAATTGCTTGTTTCCATTTCTGTTTTTTATTGGATTTCGCCATGCAAATCGCTTTTGAGTTTCACATCCAACGTGACGCAAACACGCCTTCATACATTCAACTCAGCGATCAAATCGTTGAGCATATCACTGAAAACACCGTACAGATTGGCGAATTTTTACCGACGGAGAACGAAATTTGTGATCTGTCGGGTCTCAGCCGAATGACAGTACGCAAGGCGCTCGAACGGCTCAACCGTTTAGGGATGATTGACGCGGTGCGCGGTCGCGGGACGTTTATTACCGCCAAAGAGCCGATCCAAAGCGCTCGCTATTCGCTGGGGTTCGCGTTGCGGCCCGAGCGCTATATCGAAGAAGACCCGTTCTATTCAGAAGTTTTGTTGGGCGTCACTCAGGAATCTCAACTGCATCAAGCGCCGTTGGCGTTCATCGCTGGAGAAAACATTTCGGAACTGGATGAAATCAAGCAGCGCTATTCAATGTTAAAGCAAATGTCCGGGGTGATTGTCGCCGGGCAAATGCCGCAAGCGTTTCTTGAATATCTGGTCTCGACCCAGATTCCCTGTGTGTTTCTGAACTATTTTTCCAACCATTATCCTTTTGACGCCGTCGCGAGCGACCAGACAGAAGCGGGGCGCCTCATGGGAGAACACCTCGCGCAGCTTGGCCACCGCGAATTTGTTTATATCAATGGGGAAGAAGACAACGATAACTACATTGGCCGGATGGATGGCTTTCGCCGTGTGATTGAAAACATCGGCGGCGATGTTCATGTTGTTTATGAAGCAAAAGGCGCCAGTTCGGGACGCGACGCCATTGCGCGTGAACTCGCGGAAGGCCGACGTTTTACCGCCGCTGTCTGCGCGAATGATATGATCGCCATTGGCGTGATGAATGAATTGCAAGACCGGGGCGTTGCGGTGCCTGAGCAAGTCAGCGTGTGCGGGTTTGACGACGTTTCGATGGCTTCGAATTGCCGTCCGTTGTTGACGACGGTCCGATCAGAAAAACAAGAGATGGGCGCTCGCGCGGTGCGGCTGTTGATCGACCGTTTGCAAAACCCGCAAAAAACGAGAGAAACCGTTTTGTTAGAAGTAACGCTCGTCCCCCGCCAATCCACCGCCGCAGTCGCAGTGCTTGCCTGAACAATCTAAGAAATTAATTCTGGTTCTTCCGTAAATTGGATATTTTTTTTATAAATTGAATTGAGATTTCGCTGCATGTGGCATGGGCGCAACTCTGCTCGCTTCAGTGCGGGCTTTCAGGCCCTTATGCACAGGCGCTCCCAGAGTTGCACCCATGCCTGATTTGGTTTGTCAATTTTTGATGCGCCGGGATACGTTTTCGTAATCAAAATCATGACC
>JAVCCE010000010.1 GCA_030765645.1 Candidatus Hinthialibacter antarcticus
CATTCATAGTCACCTCCTGAGAGTTTTCAGCCGCTTTGCGCGTTCGAGTTCCAAGATAGACGCCAATCAATAATGAAATCGTGATGCCAGACAGAAACAGTCCCTTCAAAAACGCATTGGAACGCTCCAGTTGGATGATCTGCTCGGTATTCTGGTTGATCTTTGCTGATAGGGTCTTGAATTGAGACTCAAGCACGGTCAATAGTTGTTGGATTTGTGTGGTGATGGTGGTGGATTGGTGGTCGTTTTGCGGGATATCGTTGGTGGGTTGCTTGCTGCCGCATGAAGTGAGACAAATGAGACAGAAGATCAGTAAAAATGCTCGAAAACTACGGAAATCGGGTGGTCGAAAGACGTTCATTCATACATAACCTCCTGAGGATGGAATGAGTGGTTAGGGTTTAATATTATATAGTGGAGAGCGAAATTAAATCATGTAATGCTAAAATGCTACATCTGATTGGTGTATTCTCATATATCAATTTATCAGTTCAAAATTAGATTAACGGATCCTCAGCAAGACACTCTCCCTTATTTAAATTACGAATAATATTTTGACCGACTTTAATTCCAAGCACGTCTTATAAATGTATTTTACTTATGCTTTTTATATAAAGCATAAGATTTGTCATTTCATAATTCTCAATCTAAATCTCTTTGAAGGGGAGAAAATATGTATATTTGTAATTATTTAAAAGCCAGGAATGCTCATTGTTATTTGCTTTTTCTAATTAGCTCGATAATGCTGTGTACACAAAGTGTTGAGGGACAAAATCTCAAAGAATACATTTTCTTTTCTGTTTATAATAATGGTGTATATGACAGTATCTGGAGAATGAATCCAGATGGTACGAATAAACAAATAGTTTTTGAAGAACCTGGAGTAAAGATTTTTTTCTATAATATTTCACCAGATGGAGAGAAAATTGTAATTGCCAAAGAAACTGAATTATGGACTTACGATATTGATGGAACTAACCCTCAATTGATAGACACAACAGATTCACTACCTTTTCTTAGTCCTAGATGGTCGCCAGATTCTCAAAAAATACTTTATGTTATCGGGAGTTCTGGTTCTAATCGAAAATTTTCTTTAATTAATGCTGATGGTACAAACAAGGTCATGACATCAGTATTCGGACATCGTCAATCATTCACACGAGATGGTAACCATGTAATATACCTTGGTCCTACTAATTCAAATTCCAATAATTATGATATTTGGATTTGTGATTATGATGGAACAACGCTTTCAAACGCAGTAAACCTCTCTCCAGGTTCTCCATATGAAAGTACCTCTACAAAAGGACAAGCAATCTCTGCCGATGGAGTCGTGCTAGATTATTTATGGCCTTCAAACACTATTGCTACGCGGCAACTTATCGAAAATAATGGAGTATTCAGTTTAGGACCGCGCATCAATCTCTTTGGTGCGACAACTTATGATGCATCTTGGTCATACAACGATCAGAAAATTGTGTTAAATAGGGGCTATGACATTTTCATAGCAAATCCAGATGGAAGTGGTCTTGTGAATTTAACGAACAGTCCAGAGAGAGAAAATGGAGCTTTATATGTCCTAACAAAAAATCTTGATTTAGATCAAGAAAATAATGAACCAATCATTATAGATATTCCTAATTTACCCGCTAATGCAAAACCACTGGAAATGGTTAAAATTCCGGCTGGCACTTTTATGATGGGAAGCCCTGAAGACGAACTAGATCGTAATGCTTCTCGTGAGAGCCCACTTCACAATGTCACAATAAGTCAAGATTTTTATATGGGTATCTATGAAATAACCCAAGCGCAGTGGGAAGCCGTGATGGGGAATAATCCATCGATCAATGGTGGTAATCCAAACCATCCTGTTGAAAATATTTCATGGAATGATAGTCAGGAGTTCATTGAGAATCTGAACGAATTTGGGCAAGGGACTTTCCGTTTGCCTACTGAAGCAGAATGGGAATATGCATGTCGTGCTGGTACGACGACTCGGTATTATTGGGGGGATGACTTAACTTATTCAGAGATCAATGATTACGCATGGTTTAGTGGAAATGCGTCGATACCTCAAGTGGTTGGAATTAAAATCCCTAATTCCTATGGATTATATGACATGGCAGGCAACATTACTGAATGGTGTATTGATGGATTGCAAGCATATCTTGATGGAGACCAAATTGATCCTGTTCAAGACCTATCTGGAACTGTTCCATGTGTAAGAGGTGGTTCGATTAAAAGTTTAGCGGAATATTGCCGCTCTGCTCAATGAACAGGTTTCAATTCGCCAGCTTACAATCTTGGTTTTCGGGTTGTTCGACTAATCAATGTTAATCAATCAAACAATTCTCCAACAGCTGACGCTGGAGAAAACCAAACAATCGAAGCGAATCGCATTGTTGGTGCAGACGGCATCTTATTAGATGGAAGCGGTTCAAACGATCCTGATAATGATCCATTAACGTACGAATGGTCTGGTGCATTCGGTACAGTCTCAGGAGTGACTGCTGAAGTCAGTCTGAATATTGGAATGTCAAATGCAACGCTTACTGTGTCGGATGGTCAAGCGTCAGATCAAGGGAGCGTTATTGTCTATGTGAAAGACACGACTCCACCAGCGCTTGAAGACCTTGAAAACATCACCGTAAACGCAGCTGACAGTTCGGGAGCTATTATTTTCTACCCAACTCCAGCAGCATCGGATATCGCTGATCCTTCACCAATTGTTTCAGCAACTCCAACTTCTGGTTCGTTGTTTCCGTTCGGCGATACGGTAGTGTATTACTCAGCAACTGATTTTTCTGGTAATGTTTCTTCAGCATCTTTTGTGGTAAGCGTTTTTGATCAAATTCCACCACAAATCACATGCCAAGGAAATATTGTCGTTGAAGCCGAAAGCGAGTTTGGAACAGTAGTATACTATCCAACACCTGAAGCAATGGATAATGTTGATCCATCTCCAATTGTTGAATGCAACCCACCATCTGGTTCTCTAATCCCGGTTGGAAGCACTATCGTTAATTGCACAGCGACCGATTCTAGTGGAAACGCATCGAATTGCTCGTTTATTGTTAGCGTCACAGATACGACTTCACCAGACATTAATTGTCCTGGAAATATTTATGCAGAAGCAATTGATAGCAATGGTGCGGTTGTTGAATATTCAGTAGAAGCAACCGACATAGTTGACCAGGATGTGGATGTTGTCTGCATTCCTCCATCGGGTTCAGTATTTCCAATAGGACATAACATAGTGACTTGCACTGCCACTGATGACTATGGGAACTCATCTGAATGTTCATTTGATATTTATGTTGACGATACGACTCCTCCAATCATTCAATGCTTAAATGATATAAGTGTTGAAGCAATGAGTTCAGATGGAGCAGTAGTTGAATTTGTGGTGTCTGCATCAGATACGGTTGATTCTGAGGTTGATGTAAATTGTACACCTCCTTCGGGTTCTGTTTTCTCGCTTGGTGATACATTAGTCCAGTGTATTGCTTCAGATGATGCAGGGAATTCATCTACATGCACTTTTGTCGTTAACGTAACGGATACCACTCCACCAATTATTGTTTGCCCTGGTGAACTAATCGTTGTAGAAGCAGTTGATGAGAATGGTGCAATTGTTAATTACTTGGTGACTGCAAGTGATATCGTTGACCAGGATGTTGAACTAATCTGTGATCCACCATCAGTATCCGAATTTCCACTTGGACAAACAACTGTTTCATGCATCGCAATCGATAATTCCGGTAACAGCACGATATGCGAATTTGTTGTTAATGTGATTGATACAACTTCACCTGTCATTTTGTGTCCAAGCGACATATACGTAGAAGCAACCGGATATGAAGGTTCAGTTGTCGAGTTTGTTGTTTTAGCATCAGATACAGTTGATCAAGAAGTAGACGTGAGTTGTAATTCGCAAACAGGTTCCGTATTCCCACTGGGAGAAACTGTAGTTCAATGTATAGCAACTGATGACTATGGAAATAATTCTACATGTTCATTTGTTATAACCGTCATTGATACAACACTACCTGAGATTGATTGCCCCGAAAATATAAGCGTTGAAGCGACCAGCCCTGATGGTGTGGTTGTTGAATTCACAGTTGTGGCGACAGATTCAGTTGATCAGAATGTCGATATCGTTTGCAACCCTGTTTCGGGTTCTGTTTTCTCAATTGGACAAACAACAGTTACATGTATAGCGGTTGATGATTTCGGCAACCAAGCAATATGTTCATTTGTTGTTAAAGTTACAGACACAACTCCTCCACAAATCAATGACGCTGTTCCTGACCCTGCTGAAATTTGGCCGCCAAACAATAAGATGATTCCTGTCACAATTTCTGTTGACGCCTTCGACACTGCTTCTGAGACTGTAAATTGCCAAATCATCTCCGTGACAAGTGATGAAGAAATTACTGAAGATGACTGGGAAATCACAGGTGATCTTACTCTACTCGTTCGAGCAGACCGCGACGGTAACGGTGATGGACGTGTTTACTTTATTCTTGTTGAATGCACCGACGAATATGGAAACGCTTCACAAGAAGTAGTTGAAGTTACGATAGCGCACGACCAAAGTGGTAAATCGAATAAGAAAGATAAAAAACCAGCAAAACCACCTAAGAAATAATAGATAACTGACATCGTTTAGAATGGGGATTCGAGATTATTCGAGTCCCCATTTTTTTTGCATGGTTTTATTTCGACCCTACCATAACTATATATATTCAATTCCAACCACCCGTATTCCCACCCAAATCACCCAACCCAATGAAGGAGACGTGCGCATGAACGATCAACCGGATACAAGTGTGTCGAAAGCGATGCAAGAAAGTTTGAAAAATTATTTGAAAGAATTATGGAACGCTCTGTGGATTGTTGTCTGGGGAGTTCTTTGGTATCAGTACTACGAAAATGTGAATCCATACAATCAAGCAGATCAACTCATACTCGCCATCGTCAGTCTATTTGTGCTGATGAATTTTCTGCGTGAGTGCAGCGTTCGCATCGACAACATATTCTTTATGTCAGGGACGTGGTTGATGCTGATTTTTGGAGCGTTGTTGCCAAATCAGTCGTATGAATGGATTCAACCAGTGCTTGGATATGCCGCGATACTGTTTCTGTTTCGCATATTCGCATCGAGAAAAGATTTTATGGATGATTTTCTGAAAGACGCTCGAACTGATGAATCTAAAAATGATTCAAACGGTGATGATAAAAACGGCAAAGACAAGATGAGTGAGTCGAAGTTGTAAACGGCGCTGAAAGAGGGCTGAATGGCTCTCTTTTTTGATTTAAAACGGTGCTAAGTCGTCATATTTTTCATCCTTAACCTTCGTAATATCTGCACATTACACCCAATTCTTCAACCTTCGTAATATCTGCACATTACACCCAATTCTTCGGCGCGCCGAATCACTTTTTTGCAAGTATCTGATCGATTCTCTTCTTCAAACTCATCATTTCTTTGTTCTCATATACTTACAGCTCTTTCTCACTGGTTTAGTTAAAACCATCTGATGAATGTTAACGAATCGATAACATACGAATCAAAAACTTAAAATTTCTATTTGACAGTTACAATAACTTGAGATAACGTGTTAGTTATCTAGCAGGAGGGTGTAATGGTACGTCCAAAATTTCCGATTCTAAGCGAGTGGGAGCAGACTCTTCTTCAATTGATATGGGAGAGAAACGCTGCGACTGCGAATGACATCGTAGAAGACTTGTCAACAAAACAAATCCACCGAAGCAACTCAGCCATTCGGACGACTCTCAGTTCACTAGAAAAAAAGGGATATCTAAAGCACCGGATACAAGATAACACCTATATATACTATGCGACGGTTTCAAACGAAGACGTTGAAAATGATGCGTTAGATTATGTAAAAAAAGTGTTTTTTAATGGGTCTTTGCATTCCATGTTACTTCGTTTAGTCAATAAAGATGAGATCACACCAGAGCAAATTCTTGAACTTAAAAACCAATTAGAGGAAGTTGATAAAAACTGATGCAGAACTATACACTTGGTTTTGACATACTGTTATCGATTGTCCTACATTGGGCGCTGGCATCCATTGTATTCATATCGATAAACGAATGGCTTATTGGTAATTCACAACGAAGCGAGTCTCTACAACCATTAATTTGTTTGCAATCATGCATAACAATTCTTTTCTTTTTCCCTATTTTCTATAGCATTTTTCCATTTAAGATCACGAAAGAAATAATAGTATACAGTCATTTGAGTAATTGGTTTCCGTATTTATATTATTCCTTTATTACTCTTTTTTTCATTCGCTTTACCTTTAATTTCAGTTCATACATACTGATACGGTTCGATTGGTTTCGGAAACGTAATTTTAATACAATCCATTCTCCTGCCTGGTTGTTGAATTTGGTTGAAGAAGAAAAAAAACGTTTAGACATCAATAAGCCAATCCAAGTCGTCGTCATTGACGGCATCGGGTCTCCAGCGGTAATTAATGGCTTCAAGGCGATTATTTTTATGCCTGCGCAGATTGTAAGCCAATGGGCTATTAGCGATATTAAACCTATCATCATCCATGAACTCGTACATGTTCGCAATCGTGATCATTTCTTTTTAGGCATGATTGATTTCATACAAACCATATTATGGTTTTTCCCAGGCGTATATTGGTTAAAGCGCCGGTTTTACCAAGCCAGTGAGTTTGTTTGTGATGATGCTGCTGCCAGCGCATGTGAAGATAAAAAAGAATATGCAAAAATTCTATTTCGTATTTATGAAATTGCGCAATTTGACTCAAATAAAAACGCCGTATGCGCTTTTGCCAATCCTAACTATAGCGTCCATTCGCGTATTCAACGGCTTCTTTCAAATACAGATCATAAAGCGCCGCTTTCATTTTTCTCTAAAGCCGCTACAACTCTGCCTCTCGTCGTTCTCATGTTTTTCCTCTGCTCAATTCATATAGAGATCGTTTATTCACAAAACCCAGACATCCCTATTGAATTGATTCAAACAGAGACCATTGAACCGGCATTTCAACAGTATCAAACTCCAACGCCAGAGGCCGTCTTGACCTCATTCGCCCAGTCAAATTCACAGGCCGTTGTCGCTGGTTCAAGGGCATGGATTTGGGAAGAAGAGGATGTGGAGGAAGCCGGACCATTTTTCAGCATCGCCAGCGGTTGGTCATTTGATCCTAGCGTTATGGAGGCTCAACAAACTGGCGAAATACAACTTCCGAACGAATATGTGCTCACTGAATCCTCGATTACTCCACTGAAGAATATAGTGGAGTATCGAATTCAAAAATCCACTGATGATTTACTCATAATCAGCGGCGAGTATAAAAACCTTCGCCCCTTGATTGATCTACCGGATGTTACTGATCTCAAGCAGTATATTGGCGCGAATCTATTTGACGCATCCAGTTCAAACAATCCAGAACTCGTCGCAACTCTTCCCCTCCGAACAGATTACAGTGGAGATATTTATTGGGTTCTTGGCGTTGCGGTGGTTAACAGAGAATTAATACTCGTCGATGTAGACGTGCAAGATGAATTTGAATCGTACCATCGTATTTTTGCGTATGACGTTTCGGACGCGCGGGCCCCCAAATTGAAGTGGGTTATGGATAACCCCATGACTTTACTTTATGACGCAATGCTCGACGAGCATGACAACGACATTTTATATTTGGCTGGAGATGATTTGCTTGTATGCCAATTGACGGAGACAAGTTGTAAACCAATCAAGAAGTTGCAATTTGAAAATACTGCTTGTTTCTTTTTTGCATTGTTGCCGTTTGAATCGGGAATTGCCGCTATTGTACAAGAAAAAATATCCGATCCGTTTGATTTGCCCTATCCTCCGTCGGAACTCTGTTTTATACCTCTTTACCCGAATACCGTTGCGAAAAATGTTACGTTCCTTCCATTCATTGGAGACGATCAGTTAAGTTCTCACATATTATTGGGGACATTTCGCAACGGAAACCGCATAATTGCAGTAACGACCCACGAGGCCTTCGTTATGGAAGTGGTTGATGACGTCCCTCGTGAAGTCGGCGTATTCCCAACGGGCAATAAAAGTTTGGTTCCTTTTAACGTTGGCGGCTATTACTTCATTGGTCGCGAACCGACTCATGTCTATGACGATCATATCTTCTCACCAGAACAAACCATTCAAAATTGGATGGGATACTAGGAAGAACCGTCATGCAGAGAAAATCTGACGCATATTCATTGATTGAACTTCTCGTTGCCGTGGCAATCATTGGGATATTGACAACAATCTCCGTCCAGCAACTTGGCATGGCCAAAGTAAGAGCCGAAGTTGCCCGCGTACAATCGGATTTTCACAACCTAGGCGTCGCAATCAATTCATACAAAGTCGATTCGGGCAGCTATCCAGCAACGAAATTGGCTAAGGTTTCACTGGCTTCAAACTATGTTCAAGCCATGTTCGAACTCACGACTCCCACTGCGTATATAAACCAATTGCCTGATAGCCCCTGGCTTGGTAAAAACCTGCATCTCCATGTACTTTACAGAGCGCAACGGAATTATGAACGTACAAATCGTTATAACGAAAATTGGGGTTTCACCTATGACTACACCTATTGGATAGGGGCTTCTGTGCTTCACATTCCAATGCAGACAATACCAAACTGGACATTAACAAGCCATGGTCCGACCGGCATTGGTTCCACTGGGACTCCTTACGATTCATCAAATGGAACCTTAAGTAACGGTTGGATCTTTCACCATGATTATTGAGTATGTATGCAGGGATTCTTGTTTTTGAGAAACTTATCTTCTCACCAGAACAAACGCTTCAAAATTGGATAGGATACTAGGAAGAACGGTCATGCAGAGAAAATCTGACGCATATTCATTGATTGAACTTCTCGTTGTTGTTGCAATCATTGGGATATTAACAACGGTCTCCGTTCGGCAACTTGGCATGGCCAAAATAAGAGCTGAAGTTGCCCGCGTACAATCGGATTTTCACAACGTCGGTGTCGCAATCAATCTCTACAAAGTCGACTCGGGCAGCTATCCAGCAACTAAATTGGCTAAGGTTTCAGCGGCTTCAAACTATGTCCAAGCCATGTTCGAACTAACGACTCCCACTGCGTATATAAACCAATTGCCTGATAGCCCCTGGCTTGGTAAAAACCTGCATCTCAATGTACTTTACTATGCGCAACGGTTTTATGAACGTTCAAATCGTTATAACGAAGACTGGGATTTCAGCTATGACTATACCTATTACACCAAGGATGCCATGCTCCACATTCCAATGCAGACAAAACCAAACTGGTCATTAACAAGCCATGGTCCGACCGGCATTGGTTCCTCTGCGACTCATTACAATTCATCAAATGGAACATTAAGTAACGGTGCGGTCTTTCACCATGATTACTAAACAAAAATACGGAATTTATACTTTATTCACGCGAATTTTTTTAACCCGCAATGCTAGTTAACTAGCAGGAAGGAGGGGAATGGGAGGAATTCCAGATGCAAGTGAATGTACTGGTGGACACGGAAATTCTTGTTTCTAACAAAAAAGATTGGAGAAAAGAGATGTTCATTTCAAGCGCAAAAAAACTTACTTATCTGACGGCAATCACGA
Organism: Candidatus Hinthialibacter antarcticus; assembly: GCA_030765645.1. Classification (NCBI taxonomy): domain Bacteria; phylum Candidatus Hinthialibacterota; class Candidatus Hinthialibacteria; order Candidatus Hinthialibacterales; family Candidatus Hinthialibacteraceae; genus Candidatus Hinthialibacter; species Candidatus Hinthialibacter antarcticus. The sequence goes on from JAVCCE010000010.1 coordinate 9,653, forward strand.
TTGCATGTTTTGTTGTCTTCGCCCAAACCGCAGCGGCGGAAGAAGCAAGTCCAATACAAAGCGGCGACGTGGTTTTTCATTCGCTGTATACATGTGATTTACTGCCCGCTTTTACTGGAGACAGCACTGCTTCTTTTATCGCGCATACAAAACAAAAAAAGACGCAGGTTACTTACCAGCGTTTTATCCATGCAATCTTTGACGGCGACCAAAGCTGGATCGAAGAAACAGTTGAAGCGGATGGTCAATTCTTTTCGTCGCCAGTCAGCACGACCTACATATATGACGGAGAATTTTTAGCCATTCTTGACAATGTATTAGGTACATTTGCGAAGAAGCCGCAGAGCCGACCTTATAGTCAAACTACATACGCTAGAAATCAACTCCATCCTTTGTACGGCGGCTACAATGCGCAAACCATATATACCATGATTGCTTCGGTGAAAAATGATTCAGGCTTATTGCCCGGCATCACTCTCGAAAGAAACGGTTTCGTTACGACGGCTTCAGCGATTTATCCAGATTCTGAAGAAACGATAATCTTAGCCAGCATTGAATGGGACCAGGACTCGGAAGCATTGTTCAAAAAAGCAAGGTTCTTCGTTCCTTCGTCAAAAGCTGCTGTCGAAATAACGAACTCTACCTTCAAAGATTTAAACGGTGTCCGTTTCCCTGAATCGATCCAAATCCGCCTTCGTTTTGCTGACACGTTAGACGAATTTGACAATGGGCGGTTTATATCCGACCAGGTATTAACTGTTGTAAGCGCAAACTTCAATCAGGAGATACCACAAGATACGTTTTCAGTAGACGTTCCGGCTGGTTACGCCGTTGCATTTCAAAGATAGTACAACTAAAGCCTATAGGGACTCGACATTTATAGAGTGTGGGGACTTGAATTTGTCCTCACACTCCCTTTTTCTATTGTATATTTAGCATGAGAAATGTCTTGAACTGTGCAATTGAACACCAACAAACCATGTGTGGACGATTTACGTTATTTTCTAAGCTTGATTTGATCAAAATCCTCTATCAGTATCTGGATGAGACGGGACAGAACGAGCATGTCCCTTCGCCGGAGGAATGGGAAGAAATCGTCCGGCGGCATACGTCGTACAACATCGCACCGTCGCAAGAAGCGCTGGTTATCCGCAACGGAGATAACAACGGCGAAAAGCAATTGGCCTCGCTCAAGTGGGGGCTGGTTCCCGCCTGGGCGAAAGACCTCAAACAAGCCCGCAAACCCATCAACGCCCGCGCCGAGACCGTCGCTGAGTCGGGCATGTTTCGCGGCGCCTTCAAAAGCCGCCGCTGCCTGGTTCCGTCGTCGGGGTTCTATGAATGGAAAAAGTTAGACGCCAAGACCAAACAGCCGCACTTCATCCGCATGAAGAGCGAGGAGCCGTTGCTATTCGCTGGATTATGGGAACGCTGGAGACGCGAAGACGACGAATTGCAAACCTTCACCATCATCACCACCGAACCGAATGAAGTGATGGCGCCGATTCACAACCGCATGCCAGTCATCTTAAATCAGAAAGAGTGCAAGCAATGGCTTGATCCAGACGCCAACGACAGCGCGGCGTTGAAAGCGCTGCTCAAGCCCTACCCTGCTGATGAGATGGAAGCCTACCCCGTCAATCCAGCGGTGAACTCACCGAGAAATAATCAACCCGAATGTACTACGCCCTTTGAGCCCCAAAATAGATCCGATGAACGATTGTTTTAGCTGATCGTAATAGTAATTTATCCTTGTTTCAAATAGACATAATTCGCCTGTTTACACTGATTAAATGAAACGCTTATGATACAATAATTAGTATAAAACATTGCCTGTTTCGTTCCGTACTTATACATTCGTTGTATTACGGAGATACAGACAATACACATCTCGTTTAAGCAAAGGGGTAAATGCAATATGAAGAAAGTTTTGATCGCATCTTTGGTATTACTCGTGAGCATGGCTATGGCAACAGTCGGTTACACACAAGCGGAACCTGTTGCTTGGGCAGATTTTGAAGTAGACGTAAATGGCTGGTGGACAGAAGAGCACGCAATTGGAATGATCTGGTCAGAAGAAGGCGCCGGTCCCGGCTCTTTTGGTTCAATCGCAACCTTGATTGACCCAAATCAACCAGATGATGACAGCCCGGAATCAAAAGTCGCTGGAAACTTACCCGAAGGCATCAACATTGCTGATTATGAGTATGTTTCCTTTTACTACAAATGCGACAGTGACGCCTACACAGGCAACACCATGTTCCTCATGCCAATGGTTGGCGGCGGAGCATCAGGCGCTGGAGCGTCACACTCCGGCACTATGATTGGCGACGGAGAATGGCATTACGAAGAGTACCATATATCCGAATTTTCGAACTGGTGGGGCGAGTGGAGTTGGGATGCAACTGATACGCTCGTGATCGGCGTTTGGGAAACCAATGACCGCGGCGAATGCGAAATGTTTTATGACCACGTGATGTTGTTTAACACTCCTGGCGACGGCGTTTTGCTTGCGCAAGAAGGTGCGCCCGAAATTACCCAAACCGTCCCTGCATCTGGCGCACAACTTTCAGCATTGAGCGAAATTACCATTTCATTCAATCAAGCAGTCGAAGGCGTCGCCGACGATGGAAGCAACCTATTGGTCAATGGTCAGCCTGCGACTTCAGTCACAACTTCCAACAATCGTATTTTTGTCTTCACCGGTTTCCCTGAACCAACGGGAGACACCGCAGACATTGAAGTCGTTGCTGGCGATATCAAAACAGCGAACGGCGATGCGTTTGCGGGTTATTCTTTCAGCATTGGCCTTTATTCAGCCAAGTCATACACCGCCCCATTCGCGGCCGTTGCGCCAACCATGGACGGCGTCATTGACAGCGGCGAATACGCTGGCGACATGGTGAATAGTTGGAAAGACAGTCTGGGCGCTCAAGACCCCGAAAGCGATACCGATTGGAACGCAGAGTGGACAGCGACGCATGACGCAAATTATGTGTATGTAGCGTTCCGCGCTGCGGATGATGTTCGTGAAACGGCGGCTGACGCTTGGGCGCAAGACAATGTCGAATTCTTCATTGACGGCCCCAACTTGAAAGACGGAACCGGAAATCAGTTCCGCGCCAATTGGGACGGAACGGAATGGACGACTTCCGCTAACGAAAATTGGGAATTCACTGTCGGCGACACTGGCGACGGTTGGATTGTAGAAGCGCGCTTTGAAAAGTCGGTCTTAGATATTCCGGCGGATGGAAGCATCGGCTTCAATATTCAACCCAGCGACAACGACGACGGAACCCGTGGAACGTATCATTTCTGGGAAGATTCTCCCGCAAATAATAACCCCTGGGACAACGCCGCTTCATGGGGCAACATGGTTCTTGTTCCTGGAACGTCAAACGTCACGGACTGGAGCCTCAATTAATCTATCAATGCTGTAATCCGAGAGGAAATCGAATACGAGCCCCGAAGGCGCATGCTTTCGGGGCTTTTTTCATGGATCAACCCATTCTTTTATTTTAGATATATGCGCTTGACATCAAGTACAAATTTCTTTAACAATATTGTCATATACTCGCTTCATTGCATTAAAATGAAGCACATAACGGCAAAACTTTTGCGTCGGATAGGGGAGACGCGGAAGAAGCCGCCATCATCGCGTTTCACAAAACAGGGGGATAAAATGAAAAACCGCTTTCTCACGCAAATAATATGTATCGTCATATTTTCATTAATCGCTTGCAGTGGCCAGGTTTCATTTAGCGAAGAAGGCGGCGTAAAGATCGGCCCCCGGCCGGGCGAAGACAACCCCTATGGAGCGCCCAGCCGCTGGACGCTGTATCGCGATGATGAACTCGCATTGTTTTCATTCAACTCAAATGATGATGAACACAAACTTCAATCCGACAAAGTGTATGTCAATGAAAACACTGACGATCTGAAGATTCATGACGGCCACCGCGCGGACGACTTCTTTCATTGGGACGAAATAAACCATCCCGGTAAGTACGCGGCGGCGGCAGGGCGGTTTAACGTCGAATCTGACGAAGTGGCGACCGCCCACTATGTCGACGACACGCGCTGGCGAGTCAGTTTTTTTAACAATGATTTGATGCGTGTTCGCAATGTGATTTTTGAAGACGCTGGCGAAGGACTATTAGACATCGTCGCGGGTGACTTTATTGCCGTGGCGGATGACGACGAACAATTTGAAGATGAGATCATCGTCGCGCGCGCCTACAAAGACGGCTCGTCTTATTCATTGGCCTTCACGGTTTTCAACCAACTCTTAAACCCACTGCTGCAACAGGCGCCTATCGAATTAGATACAGGCGGCGGCGCGGAGCCGATTGGCATCAAAGCAGACAAAGGCGACTTTAACAATGACGGAATCACCGACCTGGTCATTGTCGTCGCGCTGAAAGAAAAAGGCATTGTCATCTACCCGTTTTCATTCAGCGACAATTACACAACCATTACCGCCTGGGACAAACACACTCACACCCATAGTCACAATGTCTCCTCCGTTTATTTTGACTTGGCGGTTGGCGATTTTAACGGCGACAACTTAGACGATATCGCCGTGTCGTATGAAAACCTGCGCATCTACTCAACAGTTAGCGACGACACAACTGTCTTTGAATATCAAAGTTCGATTGATTACCCACCAGACGTTATGTATTCTGCTCAAATTGTCTCGGGCCTGTTTCATTATGAACCAGACTTGGGGTATGACGTGAACAGAAGCCAGATCGGCTTGGTCTATAGTTCTCCTTCGGCAAACAATCGTGATCGATATTCTGTTCAACTGTACCGGGTTTACAAAAACTTTGAATTGCATGAATTCGATACCAACTATGGATCTCATTATGAGTTCAATCAAAATGAAGTGTGGGCAAACCAGTTTTCCTGTTCTGCAGGCAACTTCATTTTTCATGATGACCCTGATCAGCCCCCCAACCTGTCAGAGATTTGTTTAAGTATTCCAGGGATATTTTCCGCATTGACGGTTCTGTTCAAAATCAATGATGACAAGGTCGAAGTCTTTGACAGCGCGACAGAACGCGAAAGCGGCTTCGGGCCTGTGGTTTGCGTTGCCTATGACTCAGACGGCGACGCGCTCAAACTGGGCGCCCCCGCCCATTTGGTTACAGACAATTTTATTTCGCTCGACACGGCGATGATGGAGCCGCCCAAGCATGTTGATTATCTGCCTCTCAATCCCGAAGAATGGCACAGCGGCTCCGACCATTGGGGCGTGATAAACGTCAATAGTTACCCTGACTTTAATGTTGACTATGTGAACGAAGACGAGACTAGCGGGTCGATTGCTTCATCTGAGCAATCATCTCGCTCATGGGCATGGTCGTGGAGCGCAAAGTATTCAGAATCACTGCGAACTGGCCCGAAAAGTGATAACACAACGGTTTCGATAAGCGCCGCTTATAAAATGTCTGGCAGCAAGGCGCGTTCGCAGAAAAACTGGGACGAGCATTATCAAGAAACTCAAAAAACCATTTCGATGAAAACCAATGAAGACGACATGCTTCAGGGCAATTTTCAGCTCATTGATATTTGGCGATACCCCATTCTCAACCAAACGGATGAAGACGGCGCCTATCTTTATCAAGACGTGTTTCTTCCCGGCCCAAAATATTCATTTATCGGCGGGGGCCTTGGCCATGAGTTTTATCAACCCCGTCATGTGAACCATAATCTTCTGACCTACCCGCGTTTTTCTGAGTCGTTCCCTAGCGGAGTCGGCGCCTATTCTGTCATCGAGAAAAAAGATGATAGCGATAAAATTATTGAACAAGATGCGTCGCGTCCGTGGAACGATTTAAACCACATTGATTATTCGCCCAATGATGTGGATGTCCATGTATCATTTAATGATGCAGAAAAAACAGGATATTCAATTTCACACAATCATTCGTTCAATCACGATGTCGATTTTCACGCTAAAATTTCTTTGAAAGAAGACGTTGGAGTCGAAGCGGCGAAGCAATCGCTGGCCCTCTCGTTTAGTTCAAAATGGCGGCATCATTGGGGCGACAACACCACCAAGAAATACGAACAATCAAACACCAAGAGCGTTAAAATCCTTCAACCTGATATTCCGCTTCCTGACCCGGGCTGGGGATTCGGCTACGTTCCCGCCGTATTTGTATCGTCATCGGGCGGCGCCTGGAAGACAAAGTTTGCCATAGATCAAAACACTCTAGGCGATCGTTGGAGAAACTATTACGGCGGACGGCCTGATCTAGGCCTGGCGCTGCCTCACCGCTTTCACGCCAGCCGGGCTGACAAAGCGTCGTTTGACCGCTGGTCGCTAGTCACTGAGACTGAACGCATGGCGATGCGCGGCGGCTTTTTGTATGAAATGGGCGACGACGATGAGGAAGAAATTCACAACGGCGCGGGCATCGAAGAAGGCGACGTGGTCATCGCGGCGGCGCGGGTGTATAACCTGTGTCTCTCTCAAGAGGCCGGACCGTTCATGGTTCGATTTGAAGCGGCGTTATTTGATGTAGCCACCGCCTTCGAAGTTGAAGGCGAGCGCATATTGATTGGCGAAACGGTTATCGAAAATCTGAATCCGCTTGAGATGCAAGAAGCCTCGGTCGAGTGGGATACGACTGGGTTTGGCCTTGAAGAAGAAGATGCGAGTCTTGTTTGGCGTATCTATGTCACGGTTGACCCTTATGATGAAGTCGCGGGCGAGATTCATGAATGGAAAGACGAAACAAACATTGGCGTCGAAGGCTGGACGGATGAACACGGACGGCTTTATCACGGCAACAACGAAGGTTACTTTCCTCACCACGACGGGTATTTCGTCGGCAAGCAATTATCTCAAGTAACCCTACCAGGGCCTTTGCAAGCGTATAAACACGATGAGTCGCTTGCCATCCAGTATGAGCAACAACTTCTTACCAGCGGAGAGATTCGCGTCCCGCTAGGCAAAAAATATAAACTACGCACACACCTTCAATGCGAAAAGGCCGATCTCAACCGTATTGGTTATGTCGTATTCCATGACAAGGACCCTGGTCAAACGAATGAAGTGATCGCCGTCCAAACGATCCGAAGCTTGAAAAAAGACAATTACGCTTGGGCGACATGGGAGCCCGTTGAAAAAGGCGAGTACGCATTATGGTCGGTATTTTTAGAAGATTCTGACGACCCCAACCCAGGCGACGCCAGTGATGTGTTGCATGTGACAGTTTACGATCCGAATGATACGGCAATCGAGCAATGGGCATTGTTTGAATAATCATTGAGTCTCGTGAATAAAAAACCGCCCTTGAACGGATCGGTCAGGGGCGGTTTAATTCTTGCTTTTGCCATGACATTTTTAACCGCGAACAACGATGTCTCCACCGCTGACAACGCCATTGGATGTGTCATACGGCAAGCCGCGGGTGTCCCCGGCTTGTGATTGCACGGTGCCGATTTTCCCGTCAGGGCCGATGCTAAATATGGCGAACTCCCCTGTCTTCAATGCTTGAATTCCCATCGCTAGCGCATTGGTGTTCCCAAAGCGGTACAGGCCAATGTTATGGTCTTCACCTGGATCTTCGGGATCATTATCAAAATAAATATATGCTTTCCCTCGTTCATCGGCGCCGAAACCAATATTTGTATCAATATTATTTTCGAAAGGATCAATCGGAATCGAAGAAAGATACGCAATCGGTGATGTTAATGGAGCATAAACATTTTCTAGAGTGGTTGAGGGAGGCGCATGACCGACCCGGCCAAAAACGTCTTCCCAGCGTTTTTTGCCCCAGTCGCTGTCATCATCCCAAAAATCCAGCAACAATGCGTTCTTGTCGAGTTGCATCATCTTGATCGCAGTCGCTGTGGTTCTTACATCGGCTTGAGTCCGGGCGATTTTGGCTCGCATTTGCGCATTCAAAAAATTGGGCACGGCAATCGCAGCGAGAATTCCAATAATGGCGACGACGATCAATAATTCAATTAAAGTAAAACCACTTCTGTTAAGCCTCATCACACTCTCCTCATACATTGTTTAGTTAGTCAAATGAAATTCAAAGTAGAACCATCCCAGCAAATTGTAGCAATACATCGATTAACTTCAAATCATTCTTTATAAAAAAATATATTTACACACACAATCAAAAATAGCATTTAATTAAACTTCTCTTGTTATTCTCCATCAAATTCAGATAAAATAGATTTATCAACAGGGAGAAACACCATGAAAAAAATTTGCGCCTGGTGTAAAAAAGAACTTGGCGTCAATTCAGCCAACTCTGAATTGATTACGCATGGTATTTGTGATTCGTGCTCAGAGACTTTTTTAAAGGGAGACCCAGAAAGTTTCCAGTCATTCCTGGATGATTTTCACTTCCCAATCATCGTAGTTGACACTGACGGCAAAGTGATGGGCGGAAATTGCCAAGCCTGCAAAATCACGGGCAAAACAATCAATCAATTTCGCGACCAAATGCTGCCAGGAGAAGCGATTGATTGCGTCCATGCGTTTGAACCCGTCGGCTGCGGAAAAACCATCCACTGCCAATCGTGTACGATACGCCAATCTATCAACCAAACCTTTATGACGGGGCAATGCCTGCGAAACGTCCCCGCCTACAAAGACATCCGCGTTGGCGAAAACGAGCAGCCCGTGCGTTTTTTGATTACCACCGAAAAAATCAAAGACCGCGTCTTGTTGCGAATCGACGACCTACAAAACTAAGCCTAACCGATATCTTTCACCAAGCGCATCATCATGCCGAAGTGGACGCCGTTGTGAAACAAACTGAAGCGCAGCGCATCTGAGACGCTACCTAAGACAACGCCCGTCTGGGTCGCGAACGGCTTGTCAAACGTCAAGGCCCAATCCGACTCATATTGATCGAAAACATCAATCACGTCATATCTTAATTGATCGCAAAGCGTTTCTAACGATGGGACATGTACGTCTTTCCAATCCAGCGGCGACGTTCCGCGCCCAAACAACTGAGTATATTCACTCCAGGCGCTGACGTCTTTTCCCGCCAAGCGATCGGTCAACATTCGCGGAACCAACACCAAATGGCCGACATGCCAAAGGAGGTTGTTCTTCCAGCCATGTGGAACCACGTCAGCAACCTCAACGCGCGGCTCTACCCAATTGGCGATACATTCGTGAATTAAAATGGTCTGGCTGCGCAATGATTTAAATTCGTTCATGGAATATTTTGTCCTTAATGCGTTTTTGATTTTTCGACTTCGGCATTCTTTTGGTAAACGCGAATGTAGTCAACTTGTAGCGACTGTGGAAACACCGTTTCATCATCAGGGGCGCCGGGCCAATTGCCGCCGACCGCAAGATTCATAATTAAATGGAACCGCTTGTCAAATGGGGCGGGAAACAGCGCCTTGTTGGTACTCCACTTCGTTTGGGTTTGGTAGAGTTCGCCGTCAACATACCAACGCATCACGCCTTCTTCCCACTCAAGAGCAAACACATGAAATTCATCGGCGAAACTGCCCTCATCAATCGCAAACGGCTTGCCGCTGTGGACATTATCCGGCCACGACGCGCCGTAATGCAACGTACCATGAACCTTATTTGGTTCATGCCCAAGATACTCCATAATGTCGATCTCGCCGCTGGACGCCCAACCACCGTAGGCGCTATCGGTCGGCATCATCCAAATCGCGGGCCAATAGCCCTGGCCTTTGGGCATTTTGGCGCGGGCTTCGATTTTCCCATACAGCCAATCGCCTTTGCCTTTGGTACGGATACGCGCCGAGGTGTAGTCGCGGGTTTTCTCTTTCCCGCTGCGTGTATCCACGCCTGTGAATTGCTGATGATGCGCTTCGATGAATAACACGCCATCTTCGATGCGGACATTCTTTTCCCGCCGGGTATAGAACTGCAACTCATTGTTGCCGCCGCCAGAGACATCAAACAAGGCTTCCCACTTGTCGAGATTCAGGCTCTCACCATCAAACTCATCGCTCCATACCAGAGACCATGACGCCTCATTTGAATCACTCTCAAAAGGCAATAAACATACAGCCGTCAACAATATAATTGTCCGCGTCAAATATTTTCTCATTTTATCTACCTCAAATGACATTCTTTTGGGATCATCCTGTAAGTGAGCACTTACGTTGATGGATGACCATAATTTTGATTACGAAAACGTATTCCAGCATATCAAAAATTGACAAACCAATTCAGGCATGGGTGCAACTCTGGAAGCGCCTGTGCATAAGAGCCTGAAAGCCCGCACTGAAGCGAGCTGAGTTGTACCCATGCCGCACGCAGCGAAATCTCAATTCAATTTGTAAAAAAATACCCAGTTTTCTAAAGAACCTTGTTTCCCAAAATTTATCCGAATAAACCCATTGACTTGAAAAGTTAAAATAGGCAATGATATCATATCACATAATCTTACGGCATTTTGGAGGAAGAGATGAACACCTTTGTTAAGCATCTACGATTCATGGCTATTGCGGGCGCCCTTGCCTTGCCAGCCACAGCACAAGATTTTGAGTTTTCCGTCAACGATTTGAACTACCCAACGCCAACAATCACCATCGGACAAGACTTTGTGATCGAAGCGGAGCAAGCACTGCTCATTTTCGATGAAGGCGTTGAGTTCACGCCTGAAGAAGTCTATCAAGTAAACGCAAATCCGGCGGCGAGCGGCGGCGCCGAAGTTCAATTTATTGGGACTAGCAACCAAGGCCGCTTTAACAACTGGAGCCTCACCTTCCCGTTCATCCTGACCGAAGAGACGCATGTGCAACTGATTTACGGCATCCGCTTTTTCACTGGTGAAGGCGGCGAAGGCAAAGCCTATGTCAAAATGGACAACAATGAAGATGATTTCTGGCCGAGCACGTTTTTCGGGCTTGAAGAAGACCTCTGGGCCGAAGCCGATTTCCCTGAAGGCGACGGCGGCGGTTGGATTCAAATCAATAATTTCAGCAATAAGCAACGAAAAACGTACGGTGAATTCTGGGGCGACAATTTAGATTTCAGAGCAATTTGGGCGGAAGGAAACTGGTTTGGAAAACAACCCGAAGTTGAAATTCTTGCCTGGACGCTGCCCGCAGGACAACATACGTTTCAAATGACCCCGCGCAGCGGCGGTACGCTGGCGTTAGATTACGTCGCGATCATCACGTCTGAATTCGACCGCTTCCAATTTGACTTTATTCCGGCGGATGCGCAAAAATTAGAAACCTCCGTCGAATCATTTATGCTGTACTAACCATCGCTACGATCTAAAATCTAAAGGGAAGCCGGGTTGGCTTCCCTTTTTTACTTTATTGAAAACCAAAAATGCAGTTCAATAGTCTTATCATAATTTTGGGAGATTTAATCAATGAAACAATTCATGCTTTGGATGATCGCCGTACTGTTTGTAACTGCCGCTGCGTCTGCTGCTGACCGTTTAGGAGAAAAAGCCATTTTGTTGGAAGAACTGGTTTACACGGAAGCGTCCTTCCCGTCCTGCCATGCTTCCACCATTGTTGAAGTCGAACCGCGCGTCTTCTTATGCGCCTTCTTCGGTGGAACCGGCGAGGGCAACAACGACGTCGGCATCTGGCTGGCGCGGCGCGACGGCGACGGCTGGTCCGCGCCGAAAGAAGTCGCTCAACATAGCGGCGTCCCTTGTTGGAACCCGGTACTGTTTCAAATGCCGGACGGCGAAACGCTTCTGTTCTACAAAGCCGGCCCTAGCCCGCGCGACTGGTCAGGACTCTTGAAACGCTCAACCGACGGCGGCAAGACATGGTCAAAAGAAGAACTTTTTCCTTCTGGAATCTTAGGCCCCATCCGCGCCAAGCCCATTCTTCTTGATGATGGAACCTTGCTGTGCGGCTCCTCTGTCGAAAGTTGGAAAACCTGGGCCTGCTGGATGGAACACACGTCCGACGCGGGAAAATCATGGAGCAAGTCAGGCCCCATTTTCGTCCCGGGACAATTAAACGGCATCATTCAGCCAACCGTTTGGAAAGACGACGACGGCAATATCCGCATGTTGGCGCGCGCGCGCGGCATGAATCGAATTGTCAAGTCCATATCGAAAGACGACGGTAAAACCTGGACGCCGGGCGAACTTACGGAACTGCCGAACCCCAGCGCGGGAATCGACGCTGTGAAGATGACTGACGGACGCGTGGCCTTGATCTATAACCACACCGAGAGCGGACGCCACAATCTCAGCATCGCAATCTCAGCCGACGACGGCGACACCTGGAAAACAGCAGTGACGTTAGAAAACCAACCAAAGGAATATTCGTACCCGGCGATCATCCAGGGCGCAGACGGCAAATTACACGCGACATACACGTATAACCGTGAGCGGATCAAGTATGTGATTCTGGACCCGCGCCAGATGTAGGCGGAGACGGTTTATGCAGCACCGCGAGTACCTCGCGTCCTCCAGCGATAGGTTGGATGGTTTGAAATCCATAAGCTTTCAACACGGGCGTTAGCGTCGATTGCGTAAAGCGCAACGGCGCTTCGCCCGAATCAAGCCGCGAAGCAAAACGCCCCAACCAACGCACAATCGCCCACTCGCTATTCGACCAGTTCCTCACGGGTTCCGTCAGAATCACGCAGCGCCGCGCTGATGCGATCATTTTTTCTATCACCGCTTTTTCGTTGGGAATAAACTGACACAGGCTGCCCATCATTATGATGCAATCGGCGGCAGGAATTTCATCTTCCAATACATTCAATGATTGCGTTTGAATATTTCGGCGTTGCGCCCATTGCAAAAAAGTGTGATTCAAATCGCAGGCAAGATAGCGAATGTTCTTCTCTTGCAACGCATAGCGAAACACCGCGCAATCGCCCGCGCATACGTCCGTCACCGATTCGCCGGGCTGCACCCACGTTGCAACAGCGTGATAGCGTTCGTGATAGCGCCTTCCATACAACAGGCGGATACTGAGCTCATATAAGAATGGGTGCCAATAGATCGGGCTGCGCACGGTTAGCGTTCCTGAAAAAAGCGTTTGCGAAATCGCAACAATTCACGAAAGTATGCAATACTGTCGCGAACCGGCTTCACGGTTGAGGCTTTGTCCCAGCGCCGGATAAACAACGCAGGAATTTCGTTCAGTTGCAATCCATGTTTGTGACACAACGCCATGATTTCTGTGTCCCAAAACCAACCGTTCGACTGGGCTTCGTCGAGCAATGGTAAGATGCGCTCCCGCCGGAAAAATTTGTATCCGGTTTCGGTATCTTGATAAGGAAGATCCAACATCGACTTGACCAGCGCCCGGTATGAATTGCTGAGAATGAAGCGGAAAAACGTATCCAGGTTCCAACGAATTTCATAATGACGGTAGGCGGTCGCACCGTCGAATCCGTCTTCAAGCGCTTGCAGCATAGACGGAATGTATCGGCAGTGCACTTCAAGGTCGATGTCGAGAAACCCGACGTAGGTTCCCTCCGACAAACGAAAACCCTCGGCGACTGTACCGCCTCGCCCAATGTTCGTTTCATGCAAAACCGAACGGACGTTCTCTCGTTGTTCGGCGCTTTGCCTGGCGGTTTGAGCGCTGCCGTCGGGGCTGGCGTCGTCGATGAGGATCAATTCATACGAATAATGGACTGCGGCGAGCGTGCGTTCAATCTCTTGCAGGCTGGCTTCGAGATGAGCGCCGTCGTTATAACACGCGATGACCAGAGAGAGATCAACCACCGCCGCCGCCTTCGATGCGGGCGCTGCACGGCAGATGTATTTTTCCGCGAAGCCCGTAGCCTTTGGCTCCCGGCTTGACCATGAAGGGGCAGAGTTCTAAGCGAAGATCAAAGCCTTCATAAAAATTAAAATTCGATCCCGGCCCTTCTTCGCGTTTGCTAAAGCCGATGCTGAGGCTATAAGCGCCGTCGAGCAGGTTCAGCGCTTCAAATTCAAATATCGTTTTCCCCGCGCCGACAATCGAATCCACGTCGCCGACAGTTACGTCCGTTGCGACCGTTGAGAGTTCATAGCCGTCATCCGCATGAAACGCGACCCCGAAAATAGGATACGCAATCGGCTTCTCGGTCTTCCACTGCAACTCGATCCGCACCCGTTCGCCGGTTTCAAACACATAGCGTTCGTCGCCGTTCGCATCGAACATGCGGACGCTAACAATCTTCGCCTCGAACGTCCCCAGGCGGTTGCGGCGAATGATTTCCGCCGAGGGCGCCTCGCCGCGTTGGCGCGCTTCCATAAACTGATGCTGCTTATACAGCGTCACCATGTCGTAGGGACGCCCTTCGCCCAGCATGGCGCCTTTATGGATCACCACAGCCCGGTCGCACAACGACACAATCGCGTCGAGATCATGCGAGACCACCACGATGGTTTTTCCGCTGCGGCGCAGGGCGCGAACATGTTCTTTGCATTTTCGTTGAAAGCGCTGGTCGCCCACCGCCAGAATTTCGTCAACCAGCAGGATATCAGGATCAACATACACACCGACGGCGAAGCCAAGCCGCAAAAACATCCCGGAGGAATAATGCTTAACGGGTGAGTCGATAAATGCTTCCAATTCGCTAAACGCGATGATGTCCGCCATGCGTTCCGCGAGCACGCGGCGGGGGATGCCCAACAATGAGCCGGAGAGAAACACATTTTCGCGGCCCGTCATGTCGGGGTGAAACCCGACTCCAACTTCCAGCAGGCTGGATACGGTTCCGTTGACCTTCAACTCGCCGCTGGTCGGCTCGGTGATGCCCGCAACCAGTTTCAGCAGCGTACTTTTGCCGGAACCGTTGTCGCCGATCAGCCCCAGAATTTCACCGCGATGAATGTCGAGGGTCACGTCTTTGACGGCGTCAATCGCGGTCTCGGTCATCAGGCCGCGCCCGCCGCGTAAGAAGGTTTCTTTCAACGTCGATTGGCGCTCAGAGGAAAGCAAATAGCGTTTCCCGACGCTTCGCATCGAAACCGCCGGGGCGTCGCTCACGCCAAGTCTCCACGCAGGCAGCGCTTTTGCGCCGCATTCAGTTTCTCTTGCTCCGTATCGGTCCATTTCGCCAACGACGAATTTTGATGCGCAAGAGCAGTCAGATGTTTTTTGAGTTGCTGGGGATGCGGCGACCCATCATGATCGCGCTGGGCAATGCACTCCTGCGGTTCGGTCAGATTATGAAATTCATCCATACTCAACGGCTTCACGCCCGCTTCATTCAACAATTGGTTTAGACCATCGAGTTTGAAGCGTCCGCTTTTGCTTTGCCCCACGGCGTCGGACATAATTTTGTAGGTCGAGCGAAACGGCAAATCGCGGGTGCGCGCCAGTGCGTCAGCAATGTCGACCGCATTCAGAAATCCCGTCTCCGCTGCGGAGGCCATCTTGTCAGCATTGACTTTCAGCCCGGCGATCACGTCGCCCAATAAACGCGCGGCGCCCTGCCCTTCGCGAACGGCGTCCATGAAAACGTATTTCGTCCATTGCGCGTCTTTGTTATAGCCGAAAAAATTCGACGCGTTAATCGAAAGCAGCGAAAACGCGTAGCCAAAAATCACGCTGGCTTTACCTTTGATTGCTTCTGCAAAATCCGGGTTGCGCTTTTGCGGCATGATCGAACTGCCGGTGGTGAAATCAGAAGGCAGGCTGAGATAGCCGAATTCATCCGTCGAAAATAAAATCAGCCCCTGCGACGCGGCGGCGAGGCGCTTGAGCATCAGCGCAATGCCGTGTACGAATTCCGCCTCGGCTTCACCGCGCGAATCAATCGCATCGAGGGTATTCTCTTGCACGCCGTCGAACGCCAATAGTTCCGCGACGTACTTACGGTCTATGGGCCAGGTGGTACCATACGACGCCGCCGCGCCCAGCGGGCAGGTGTTCATGCGGCGGTAGAGGTCTTGAAATCGTTGCGCGTCGCGCAAGGCGCCCTGCGCGTACGATGCGCACCAATGCCCCCAGGTGGTCAAGGTCGCTTTGCGGTGATGAGTATAGCCAGGCATGACCGTCGCCGCGTGCGTCTTTGCGCATTTCAACAGCGAGGCGACCAGTTCGTTGAGTTCCTGACAAAACGCCAGAACCCCATCGCGAATGAACAGCTTCATATCCGTCGCGATCTGATCGTTTCGACTGCGTCCGCTGTGCAAACGCCCGCCGATTTTCTCGCCGCATTTATCCGTCACATACGTTTCAATATTGATGTGAACGTCTTCCAGAGCGGGGTCGAGGCGCCATTCGCCTTTTTTCCACTCACTCTCGAGGCGCTTTAACGCGGACAATATTTTTTTCGCTTGCGGCGCGCTATAAACGCCGACCTTTTGCAAGCCCAACGCATGAGCGCGGTTGGTCCAGATATCATAGGGGACAAGCGCATGATCGGCTTCGGGCGACGCAACCACGTCGCGCCCCGCCGCAAACGCGACGAACGCCTCGCGCGCGCTGCCTTTGCTTTCGCTATGCCACACAGGTTTAGAAGAGTTGGTTTGATTTGCCATGATGAGCGATTATATCGCGCAGCGGCAATCCGGTCGACAGGTTGTCACCATAATCGTAATTGTACTTCGCGGTCCGGCAGTTCGGCGTCTACTTCATCCGGGTCATGGAACCCGGCGGAACGTACGCCCAACAAGCGCACTTTCATTCCCTGTAAGGAGAGACGGTCTAACATTCCATTGGCGATTTCCGCAATGACGCCGGCTTCATCGCTGGGCAGCCCGATGGTATTCGACCGGGTGGCGATGCGAAAATCCTCGAAGCGCACCTTGATGCCGATGGTGCGCGCTTTCAATTTTTTCTTCTTCAAGCGCTGCGAAACCATCTCCGCAAGTTCGGTCAAGATACAATTCATCTCTTCTTTATTGCTGAGATCATTCGTAAATGTTCGCTCTTGCGAAACCGATTTCGGCGTACGGCTTGAAACGACTGGCGCGTCGTCCATGCCCTGCGCCAATTGATGCAGGCGTTCGCCGTGCTTGCGGCCTAAAAATTCTTGCAGTTCATCAACCGCGCGTTCACGCAATTGCCCGATGGTGCGAATCTCCATCAATTTCAGGCGGTGGTCGGTTTTCGGCCCCACCCCTGGAATCACCCGCACTGGCAACGGTTCTAAAAAGTTCAGCGCTTCTTCTGGTTTGATGATGAACAGCCCGTCCGGTTTGCGATAATCAGAGGCAACTTTGGCGAGAAATTTATTTGGCCCTACGCCCACCGACGCCGTGAGATCAATTCGGTCATGGATGTCTTTTTTCAGGCGTCTGCTGATTGACAACGCATGTTGAAAATCCATCACCTGCCCGGTGAGGTCAAGATAGGCTTCATCCAGCGAAACCGGTTCAATTTTTTCGGTCAATTCACGAAAGATGACGTGGATCGCCTGGGAGGCTTCACGATAGGCGCTAAACCGGGGCGCCCGCAAGATCGCTTCAGGACATTCCCTCAAGGCTTGCGAGGTCGGCATCGCCGAACGCACGCCAAACTTTCGCGCTTCATACGACGACGCCGCCACCACGCCGCGCTCCGCAGGGCTTCCACCGACGATTACGGGTTTCCCGCGCAACTCAGGAAAATCGCGCTGTTCAACAGACGCATAAAATGCGTCCATATCGACGTGCATGATGATTCGCGTCACTGCCATGTCCCGCAACCCAAAATAATAATTCTATACTGTACAGCGGTTCGCGCGTTTATTCAGAATCGTACGTTGTTAATGTATGCACTGGATAGGGCTGCAATTTCTCGCGCCCGTTCAAAAACGTCAGTTCAACCACGCAGGAAATCCCGGCGATGGTGCAGTCGAATTTTTTCATCAATTGAATCGCCGCTTCCACCGTCCCGCCAGTAGCAAGCAGATCGTCAATAATGATGACCTTGTCGCCCGCTTCGATGGCGTCTTTGTGCACCTCAATCGTCGCCTGCCCGTATTCCAGATCGTAAGATTGTTGATAGGTATCGGCGGGCAACTTGTTGGGTTTGCGTAAAACCACCATGCCCGCATTGAGCTTCAACGCCAACGGCGCGCCAAAGATAAACCCGCGCGACTCAATCGCGACGATCTTTGTGATGCCTTGATCTTTGTACGGCTCCGCCAAGGCGTCGATGGTCCAAGCCAACGCCTCGGGTTTCAACAACAGGGTTGTGATATCAATAAAATTGATTCCCGGTTTGGGAAAATCAGGCACCTGACGGAAAATAGGCTTTAAGTCCACAAAATCACCTCATGCTTGTATAAATTTCTGATTGTTAATTCTCATCAAAAAAATCGGAGATTTCTTCACCGCTTTGGGCAATCATTTCTCGAATCGCCTGCATGCCCTCGTTCTGCAACTGACGGATGCGCTCGCGCGTGAGATTTAACTGTTCGGAAATCTCATTGATGCTCATTGGTTCGCCGTCCTCCAAACCAAACCGCTTTTCCAAAATAAATTTTTGACGGTCATTCAGCCGCTCTATATAAGACTGCAAACGCTCATCCCGCGACAACAACGAAACTTCATAATCAGGCCGTGGAGTATATAAATCTTCAAAGCGGCTGTCGTGGTCTGAGGAACTTTCATCATCGCCTTCGAGCGACTCAATAATATTGGGCGAGAAAATCAAATCGACGATATCTTGCGCCTGCGATTCAGACAATTCGACCTCAAGCGCTTCTTGCAGTTCCCAGGGGTGAGGGTCAGAGCCTTTGTCTTGCGCGAGTTTGTTGAACACCTGTTTTGCGCGGTAGAGGTATTCACGCTTGTGTGAAGGCAAGCGCACAATGCTGCCCTGATTGGTGACGGAACGGTTAATAAACTGACGAATCCACCAAGTGGCGTAGGTGCTGAATCGGCAATTGCGCGAGACGTCAAATTTTTCCACTGCGCGAATCAGCCCCAAATTGCCTTCCTCAATCAGGTCCATCAAGCCCAGCCCTTGGTTCTGATAGCGCTTGGCGATGTTGACCACCAAGCGCAGGTTGCTCAAGATCAATCGGCTGCGGGCTTCATCGTCGCCCGCATGGGTCTTATTGGTCAGATCAATCTCTTCTTCCGCATTTAATAAGGGATATTTCCCTAATTCGCGCAGGTAGAGACCGACTAAATGGCTGTCTGCATGATCTTCAACAAACGACATTGACACCTAAGCCCATTGGGGCGTTATGAAGGATGGTCTATCTTCGTTAAATCAGTTGTAATACGTATATCCGGCAAGCGCACCCGTAGGCGCATCGGTCAATGCTGATTGACGAAACTGAATCCGAATATTTTTCTAGCAACTACTATAAAACTCTATGGTTAGCATGAAATGCTGTCAAGCAGCGCTTCATTCGCTTGACATTGAGATTGAGGGCTTTTAGGGTTTCGCGCATGGTGGATAAAGCACTTTCTAAATTTTCGGCGTCACTGCCCCCCTCCCAACGATGGTTTGAAATTGTCGTCGCGTCTGCAATTATTCTGCTCGGCTTGAGCATGGTGTGGTTATTTGCGTCAGAGTGGGCGCTGCTTGGGACCCTGGGCGCGTTGGTGCTCGCTATTTGCGTCTTGTTTGGGTACGAATATTTTCCGTTAGCGTTATTTGTTACGCTTCCGTTTTCCGTTGAATTTCACCTGAGCGAATCCACCCGGCTCACCTTGCCGACGGAGATGCTGATCCCGCTGCTGGTGGTCTTGTTCGCGGGCGAATGCCTCAAACGCGGCGTGATTCCCATTCGCATGTCATGGATGAACGGCGCGGTGCTGCTTTTTTACTTTATGATGGCGGCGTCATTGTTGTATACCACCCAACCGACCGCGACGCTCAAAGCGATTATTCGTGATTCAGGCTACATTTTGGCAGGATATTATTTCATCCCCCGTTTCGTGACTAGCGAAGCGAGATTAAAGCAGCTTCTCACATTTACGCTGGCGGCGCACATCCTACTGGTTCTATACGGCCTAGGGACGCAGGCCGTCAACGGCTTGCGTATTTACGGCGACCTCGCCTACCCGTTTTTCGTCGAACACTGCATCTATGCAGCGTTTATCACGTTGACCTTAACTTTTTTGCTTGCATTTATGCTGGAAGAAAAGCCCGGCTCCACCCACAGAACATTGATCGCGCTCACGGGCTTCGTCGGCTTCGCGGTTGTACTCACGTTTGTACGCGGCGCTTGGATCAGTATATTCTTTGTTTTGTTATTTTATTTATATCAATTTCGCCACCGCAAATCATCCGTCGATTTAATTCTCACCCTGATCTACATCGCTCTCATCGGCGGCGTTATCGTGATCGGGACCGGCCTCGGCGCCATGCTGATGCAGCGCGTGGAAACCATCACCGACCTTCAATACGTCGCCAACTATGACCGCATTGGACGCTGGGCCGCCGCCTTTGATATCTGGCAAGACCATCTCTGGTTGGGCGCAGGCTGGGGGTCGTATCCCGACGAATATTTCAACTATCTTCGCTATGAAGACGCCTATTCCGCCAAGTTCAGAATGGGGGCGCACAACATCTATTTGGAATTATTGGCTGAAACCGGCGTGTGGGGATTATCGGTGTTTTTGCTGATGATTTACGCCTTTTTCCGCCATGCGCTGCTGCTGCAAACCCGCGCTCAAAGCCGCTTTATCCGAACCACTCTGGCAGCGCTGCAAGGCGCCATGATTACATTTATTATTCACGCCTTCATCAACAATCTAGGGCCTTCCGACAAAATCGGCATCACATTCTGGTGGATATTGGGCATGATCCCAGCGATACAATCGCTGATCGAAAAAGAAGAACTCCCTAAATCAAACACAACAAACAGCGATCTCAACCCCAATCATTCCGAGTAGGAAATTCAATATACCGCTAACAGGCAAACGAATTCTGGCATGGGTGCGACTCTGAGAGCGCCTGTGCATAAGGGCCTGAAAGCCCGCACTGAAGCGAGCAGAGTTGTACACATGCCTCTCGAAGCGTAAGTACAAATAGTTTAGAGATGTCTTCTAATCCTCAATCGGGCGATTAAAGAAATTGCGGCTTTGGTCGGCGAACATCTGCGCCTCGCGCCGCGCCGCTTCGTCAAAATCATCGCCCGGAGATGCATTAATAATCGCCCGCGAGACGTTGATGACCAGGTTGTGATTCTCCGCGCCGCCTGCATACAGCACGTCTTCTAAGTCGCCGCCTTGCACCCCAACGCCCGGACATAAAATGCTCGCGTCCGGCCCCAAAATCGCGCGTACGGTTTCGAGTTCCTCTGGCGCCGTCGCGCCGACGACTGCGCCCAGGTTTCCGCTGGTGTTCCATTTACGAATTTTCTCTGCGACAACCTCATATAGCGGCTGCGTCTTTTCGCCCGGCTCCGAAACCACTTGTTTGGTTTGTAAATCCCGCCGCGACGAGTTCGACGTAAAGCAGAGAATATAACTGCCGCGCTCGGCGTATTTCCGAAACGGCGCAATGGCGTCTTCACCCA
Organism: Candidatus Hinthialibacter antarcticus; assembly: GCA_030765645.1. NCBI lineage: Bacteria > Candidatus Hinthialibacterota > Candidatus Hinthialibacteria > Candidatus Hinthialibacterales > Candidatus Hinthialibacteraceae > Candidatus Hinthialibacter > Candidatus Hinthialibacter antarcticus. Next base: position 31,023 of record JAVCCE010000010.1, read on the forward strand.
TGTACGGGTTCAATGTAACCGCGTCCGCCTCTAACTCATCAAACGCAGACATGGCGTAATACTCCGCCGTATGACCGATGTCGCCCCATTTCACGTCAAGAATCACCGGAACCCCATACGCATGAGCAGCGTGAATGGATTGCTTGACCGCCTCGATTCCCTTCGCGCCCCGCGCGGCGTAAAACGCGTAGTTGATCTTATAACTGCAAACCAGATCATGGGTCGCATCAATCACCGCCCGGTTAAAAATCCATTGCGGCGCCGCTTCGTTCTTCACGCAAGCAGGTAGCTTTTCATAGACGGAATCAAGCCCGACGCAGAGAACGCTCTGTCGGTCTTTAATTAATTGACGAAGAGTTTGATTGTACATGTTGGCTCAATATTTCCTTTTCTATACATCATAACAGGTCGCATGGTAATATGAATTAAGATTATCACAAGTTCCCATTTTTTTAATGCGAATGCGCCTAATCTCCGGGGAGAGCCGCCATGAGAAATGGATTCACGTTAATCGAATTATTAATCGTAGTCGCTATTATTGGAATTCTGGCGGCGATTGCCGTACCCAATTTCCTTAACGCGCAAATCCGCGCCAAGATATCCCGCGTCCAGGGTGATTTTAATATGCTTCGCACCGCTCTGGAAATGTACCAGCTCGATCACAACGGCTACCCACGATTCGTTGAGGGAGACGGCCCGGCGCGACGCCTGCCAAACACGCGGCGTTTCATCGACCTCACCACGCCGACGGCCTATATCTCCAGCCCGCCGACGGACCCCTTTGCGGTGTTTAATACGCCCGATGACTACGAACAATGGGGCAATGCGTACGATTACGTCACCGACGACACCGACAACCCGGGACGCACCTATGGCCACCGCTGGCAGGTGAACAGTTGGGGGCCAGACCACGTCAACACTTGGCTCGCGAATTACCCCAACGATTTTTATCACACCTCCAATGGGCTAGTCAGCCACGGCGACATCGGCATCTTCGGGCCAAAGAGCAATCGCTTTCCTGACCAATATCGTGAAGTGCTGCCGCACTGGTAACCAACAGCCCACTGGACACAATGCCATTAGGCTTTTCGCCCCTCTTTTTAAGGAGGGTGGCGCTGAAAGCGCCGGGGGGATCCCAAAACAACAGAAACAAAGCGATACATTCAAACAATAATTCAAGGGCTGGCCTAGCCTGTGACAGACAGGTTCGTTCCAGTCAGCCTTGGCTCGGCGCCTCTTAAGTTAATGACATTGCCACTGGACAAGTTGACAATTGCAGTCAGAATTCAACCATGATCTATTTAACCGAAACCGCCGCGCAAAAAGTCAAAGAGTTTCAGTCTCATCAAAACCGCCCCGACGCCGCCCTTCGTGTAGCCGTTCTTGGCGGCGATTGCGCGGGCCTGAAATATTTCATCGGCCTGGACGACTTCAGAAGCGCCGATGACGTCGTCATTCGCAGCGAGGGCGTCCGCATCTTCGCCGATTCGACCAGTGCGCCGCTTCTCGAAGGGTCTGACATCGAATGGCTTGAAGTCGATGACGACGCGGGCTTCGTCATCCTGAACCCCAACAAAGGCCGCAGCCGCGGCGGTTGCAGCAACGACGGCGACGGCGAAGGCTGCATGACCAAGGGTGACGGCAAACATTGCGTGAAATCCGAAAGCAAATGTAAAAGCTGCGCCGATTCATCCAAAGAGCCGATCCCCATTTCACTACTTGACTGACGCGTCTCATGCCGGGATACAAAACTCACATCGCCGCCTCGCTCTTGTTCTGCGGCGGGCTTTATTTTTTCCCTTTCTGGGAACCGCTCCCCATTCTGGGCAAAGCCGCCTGCGTCGCGATCTGTGTATTTTTCGGGCTATGGCCGGACGTGGACACCAAAAGCAAAGGCCAGGTGGTGTTTCTCATTCTATTTCTAATCGTGGATGGAATTTTGATCTTACGGCAGGAGTTCGAACGCGCCGCTTATTTGGGGATGCTGATTACTCTGCCGCTGTTGGCGCGCCATCGCGGCTGGACGCACCAATGGCTGGCGATGGTGTTGATTCCCGGCGGCCTCTATTTCGCTGCGGTGCACTATACCGGCGCACACCCCGGCGACCTGCTTCCCTACCTGCTCGCCGCCCTCCTCGGCTACGCCAGCCACCTCGTCGCGGATAAGTTTTAGAGATTACTCTTGATAGATACCGATTGTATGATACAAAGCAATAGAAAGATTTTATGAAATGAGCGTAATTACGATGCCAAAAGATTACTCGCCTTTTACACCAGGAGTCCCTGTAGATCGCGAATACTTTATAGGTCGTGAAAATGAAATAACGACTTTCATCGACACGATCAGAAAATCAGTGCATAGAAAATCTTTTGAACGTATGTTTGTGCTTGGGGAGAGAGGAATCGGAAAAAGTTCTCTATGCAAACATGCAAGTTTTGTCGCAGAGCAGCAATGTGAAATCATGAGTGTTCATGTTTCGCTAGGTGGCGTGAGCACATTAGATGAAGCCGTTAAGCGTATTTTTGATGCACTTATAAAAGATAATGTAGACAAACCTTGGTTTGGGTCAATAAAAAAGTTCTTTGGTAATCATATAAGCCAAATTGGTTTATTCGGCATAGACTTTGAATTCAACATTAGTGACCGTGATTTAAAGAAAGCAGTCCGAGAATTTATTCCAGCTTTGATGGATCTTATTCAAAAGATCAAAAACAGAAAAGGCATCCTTCTTATTTTGGATGACATTAATGGTCTAGCTGCACTTCCTGAATTTGCTCATTGGTTAAAAAGTACAGTAGACCAAGTAGCAATAAAACAAAAACCGTTCCCTGTTACTCTCGTACTGGTTGGGTTGGCGGAACGAAGAAATCAATTAATCTATACTCAACCATCATTAGACCGTGTTTTTGATTTAATCGACATTTTGCCTTTCGAAGAAGCCAAATCAAATGACTTTTTTTTAAATGCATTCAATACAGTCAATGTTAAAATCAAAGATGATGCTCTAAAAGTCTTATGGCAATATTCGCAAGGCTATCCGGTTTTCATGCATGAAATTGGAGATGCCGTTTTTAAACATGATAACGATGGAGTTATTTCATCGGAAGATGTTTATTTAGGTTCCGTTGACGCAACTCAAGTCATAGGAAAGAAATACATAGAATCAAATGTACTATCAGCAGTACATAGCCCTAAATATAAATCCATATTAAAACGTTTTAGCAAGAGAGAAATTGCATTTGCTTTCACAAGACAAGAATCTCTTGAAAAATTAAACAATGAAGAATCTAAGGTCTTTGATAATTTTATTAGAAGAATGAAAAAGTTGAATGTAATTTGTCAAAATAATGAATTAGGCCTTGGCACATATCAATTCACAAGTCTTCCTTATTATTTGTATTTCACTTTACATCGGAAATGATATTCACTCATCTAATCAAAAAAAGCCGCCCCGGTTGTTTCACCAAGGCGGCTTCGTATTATATCACTTGATAAAAACCCTAATTTACGACCCAGGTTTCGCCGGAATGCAGCAGCGCTTTTAAGTCGCCGCCGGGTTTGTCCTGTTGCGCTTTCTCGACTTGGACGCGAACATCTTCATCATAAATCGGGCGATGCACCTGACGAAAAATCCCAACAGGGGCGGGAAACTCAGGATAATTCATCCCTGACAGCATATACGCCCGAGTCGGGTCCTGACGAGTGGAATCATGTACCAGCAGATCGCTTTCCGACACGCCGTTTTCACCAATGACAACGGCTTCAAGTTCATGGTCGGCATTAAGGCGAATGCCCTTCTCGCCGTCTTTGCCAAAGCGCATCGGCTGACCGTCTTCCAACTCCATCACCGTATCGGATTTCAACTTGCGGTCGGTCGCCCATTCCCAGGCGCCGTCGTTGAAGATGTTGCAATTCTGTAAGATTTCGACGAACGATGTCCCTTTGTGCCGCGCCGCCGCTTCCAGCGTCTCCGCCAGATGTTTGGTATACACATCCACCGAACGCGCAACGAAACTCGCCTCAGCGCCCAACGCAATGCGCAACGGGTGCAGCGGGTTATCGACCGATCCGTACGGCGTCGATTTTGTTTTCTTACCGCATTCTGAGGTCGGTGAATATTGCCCCTTAGTCAGACCATAAATACGGTTGTTGAATAGCAGGATGGTTATATCCACATTGCGGCGGATCGCGTGAATCAAGTGGTTACCGCCAATGCTGAGCGCATCGCCGTCGCCGGTAATGACGAACACATGCAACTCGGGGCGCATGATCTTTAACCCCGTCGCAAACGCAGGCGCCCGCCCGTGGATCGAATGCAACCCGTAGGTATCCATATAATAGGGGAACCGGCTCGAGCAGCCGATGCCGGAAATAAAGGCGATGTCCTTTTTAGGAATCTGCATATTCGCCAGCGCTTTTTTCATCTGCGTCAAAATCGAATAGTCGCCGCAGCCGGGGCACCAGCGCACGTCTTGTTCTGAGCCGTAATCTTTCGGCGTTAATTTGGGTTCTTGAGGCGCGATCGCCATCGTCATTACTCCTCTAATGCCTTCGTAATAGCAGACTGAATTTCTGAAATCTGGAATGGACGGCCTTGGATTTTATTCAGCCCCTTGGCTTTCACCAGAAACTTGGAACGAATCAACATGCGCAATTGGCCCAGGTTGAGTTCGGGAATCAACACATTTTTGAAGTTCGACAACACTTCGCCCAAATTTTTGGGGAACGGATTCAAATAACGCAAGTGCGCACTGGAAACCGACTTCCCTGCCTTGCGGGCGCGGTCAACGGCGGTTGTGATCGAACCGTACGTCCCGCCCCAGCCCAAGACCAACAGATCGCCGGTCTCTTTTCCGTTCACTTGCAGCGGTGGGATGTCTTCCGCAATGCCGTCGATCTTGTTCTGGCGCAACCGCACCATGAAATCGTGGTTTTCCGGGTCATAACTGACAGCGCCTGTGATGTGCTGTTTTTCCAAACCGCCCAGGCGGTGCTGCAAACCTTCCGTACCAGGGATCGCCCAGGGGCGCCCCAAACGCTCGTCGCGAATATACGGCTGGAAGCCCTTTTCCGAATTGACCTCAGTGGTGTAGTTCACTTCAATCTTCGGCAGCGATTCAACGTCAGGAATTCGCCAAGGCTCAGCGCCGTTGGCCAGATAGCCGTCAGAAAGCAGAATCACGGGCGTCATGAACTTCAGCGCAATACGCGCCGCTTCCAACGCCATATCGAAGCAATCCGCAGGCGTCGCCGGAGCCACAATCGCTACAGGCGATTCGCCGTTACGTCCAAAAATAGATTGCAACAGGTCGGATTGCTCGGTCTTAGTTGGAAGCCCAGTGCTGGGTCCTCCGCGCTGGACGTTCACAATCACAGCGGGCAGTTCGGTCATTACGCCAAGCCCGATGGCTTCCATCTTCAACGCCAGGCCGGGGCCGCTGGTTCCGGTCACTGCCAGGCAGCCGCCAAACGAAGCGCCCAACACGGCGCACATCGCCGCGATTTCGTCTTCGGCTTGAAAGGTGGTTGCGCCGTGATTTTTATGCGCAGCGATTTCATGCAAAATATCGCTGGCAGGCGTGATTGGGTAACTTGCGTAAAACAATGGCTTATCAGAGAGTTTTGAGGCTGCGACTAAACCCAACACTACAGCGCTGTTACCGGTAACTTTGCGGTACACGCCGGGTTTGATATCGGCTTTATCGACTTTATAAGAACTGGTAAACAATTCAGCCGTTTCGCCGTAGTGATACCCAGCCTTGAGAGCGCGCGTATTGGCTTCGAGCAGGTTTTCTTTTCCGGCGAATTTTTTCTCGATCCAGCGTGTAGTAGATTCAATGGGGCGGTTATAGACCCAAAATGCAAGCCCCAGCATGAAGAAATTTTTACAGCGGTCGCCAGACTTGCGGTCGAGTCCCAATCCTTCAATCGAATCGCGATTCAATTTCGTAAGTGGAATCGCCACAACCTGATAACTGCTGAGTGAACCATCTTCCAACGGGTTCTCTTTGTAGCCTGCTTTTTCCAAACTATCTTTGGAGAAAGATTCAGAGTTGACGACTAACAGGCCGCCGTCAACCAATTCTATCAAATTGGCTTTCATCGCCGCCGGGTTCATAGCGAACAGCGCATCAATACCGTCGCCGGGCGTATGAATGTCCTGGCTGGCGAAATTGATCTGAAATCCGCTGACGCCAGCGAGCGTTCCCGCCGGAGCGCGAATTTCCGCCGGAAAGTCCGGCAATGTCGCCACATCGTTACCGTGAATGACGGAGCTGGTGGTGAATTGGCTGCCCATCAGCTGCATACCGTCGCCAGAGTCGCCGGCAAAGCGCACTGTGGCGGATTCAATCGCCTGAATCTTTCGATTCAGGTTTACGGGGTCTAAGGATTCCGCAGTAGACATTCTTTTAATTTTAACTCCAAATGCGTAGAAATTGCGCACGAACCCAAGCATTGGTCTCATACGCGTTAAAACGGTGACTCACCTGGGGAAGGTTTCTCGTGTGAGAGGGCGATGATGATGACCGGTGGTGAACAACGCCGTTTGGTATTTCAACTACTTTATTTTCAGTACGTTACAGAAAAAAATATGCTTCTAATACTGTATAGTGTATTCCACGCCGCCTAATACGCAACGTGGAACACATTATATTCTATAAACTTTATAGGATATATCAAGATTACTTAGTCGATATATCAATAAATCCTGCGACGCCAACGGTATGGCCTTTGCGCCACGGGCATGGATTCAACGACGCGCGGGTCGCTTCACCAAATGCGCGGAACACCGCTTCCCAGATATGGTGGGGGTCTTCACCCGACAGAATGTCAATATGGATAGTCGCGCGGGCGCCTTGCGCGACGCCGCCTAAGAAGTTCCATAAATCCATGCAAAGCATGTCTTCAACCCGCTCTGGAATCACAACCGAGCCGCGATTAAAGTAAAAGCCGCTGCGGTATTCATACGATATTCGGGCGCGGGCGACGGCTTCGTCGATGAAACTTTCTCCAATTCCACTTGCGTTAACCCCTTGATTTTTAATCATTTGGTCAGTAACGCGCAACAGCGCCTCGCCAAAACATTGCCCTGCGTCTTCAGCGATGACGTGTTGGAGCACAAATTCTTTCATCTCGACCGAACAAGACAAATTCAAGCACGAACGCCAGGCCCATTGCTCAATCATGTGGCTGAGAAAATGAATGGTCGTGTCGATATTCCCTTTTAAGTTGGGGTCCATCTCTCCACCTTTGATGCCGGTGATGATGGTCGACTCACGGGTTGCCCGTTGAATTGTGACTGGATCAAATTGAAACATACTCAGCCTTTCCTTTCTGTCCGTACGGCGGCTGCGTGAGCAGGGAACCCTTCAAAATCAGCAAATACAGCAACGTGGTCCCGCAGCGATTCGTAGCCTTCTTCGGTGACATAACTAAGCGACGTGCGCTTCATGTAATCATGCACGGTAACCACTGATGATGTCTTCGCCCGCCCGCCAGTCGGCAGAATGGCGTTAACGCCCAGCGAATAATTGCAAATTGAAATGGGCGTAAACGGCCCCATCATAATTTCGCCTGCGTTTGTCAACTTTGTCACCAACGCCATCGGGTCTTTGGTGAGCACTTCCAAGTGCTCCGGCGCATAATCATTCGTAAACGCAATGGCTTCTTCTAATGTATCGGTCAAAACGACGCCGCCATAATTCGAAAACACCGTGGTGACGTAATCCTTTTGTTTTTCCGGCAAGGCATTTATCTTGTCAGGAAGAATCCTGACCAGTTCATTCGCCAATTTTTCACTATGGGTCACTGCGAGCGCGGCGGAATACGGCCCATGCTCCGCTTCTATTAATAGGTCTGTCGCAACCAATTCTGGATTGGCAAACTCATCGGCAAGAATAATAGATTCACTAGGCCCAGCGGGAGTTCCGAAGTCCATTACGCCATAAAGTATTTTCTTAGCCGCCGACGCGTAAATGTTGCTAGGTCCAAGCATTTTAAGAACAGGGATAATCGTTTCCGTCCCCAATGCAAAGGCAGCAACCGCTTGAACGCCGCCGAAGCGGTATATTTCATCAATTCCAACAAGTTCAGCCGCGTAAAGTGAGGCGTCATCGACAGTTCCGTCAGCCTGTGGCGGCGTAACCACTGCGATGCGACCAACGCCAGCAATCTTCGCCGGGACGCCAAGCATCAACAGTACAGATGGATAGGCCGCCGTACCGCGCGGAACATAAAGCACGCAGCTTTCGATTGGAGAAACCTTCTCGCCGCACATGAGGCCGGGGCCAACTTCGGTAAACCATAGTTCTTCGGGCATCTGGCGCTCATGAAAGGTCTTGATATTCTGATACGAAATATCAATCGCTTTTTTGACTTTGGGATCAAGCCGGGCGCCTGCGGCTTTGATTTCTTCCTGCGTAACCCGCAGGCCGCATTGGCTCAAGTCGGCGCCGTCAAACTCTTTCGTTAGCGCCACGATGGCTTTGTCGCCTTGCGCTTTGACGCGGTCTATAATCTCTTGCGCCTTGGGGATAAACGCATCAATATCCTGCCCGGAGCGGGCGAGTATTTTGGCCTTTTGTGAGTCAGGCGTTTGGTTCCAACGATATATAGGAATCATTTTTGTATTTCTACCTTCGTTTAAGTATCGTAAAATTTTAGCATGTATCAATCAGTTACCGAGGGGCGCAAACCGGCTTAATCGTAAGAAATGGGGTTTTTCGATACACTTTCTCGATATAGACATTGTATAACCTGAATTTTTTTCATAAAATGCCCAAACTTTTCGACGCATTCGATCATAACTGCATAGAATATCATCTTCCGAACCGAACAGCGCCGTTGAATGCGTAAATGAATCAAAAGGAGCCTTTCCAATGAAGATGAAGAAATATTTATCGGCGGCAATGGGTATAGCGACGCTCGTATGTTTTGTTTTGGTCGTGAGTGGAGACTCTCAACTCTGGAGCCAGGAAAAAGAGCAACCGTCTTTTGCAAAGAATCTTCAGGTGCTGGAATTTGAAAGCAAAGAAGAATTATTTGCGTATATGCAAGAACTTCAACAAGCGCTCGGCGTCAAATGCAACTTCTGCCATGACGTGAAAAGCGGGTTCCACGTTGACAACCCCGACTTGCATAAAGAAATCGCCCGTAATTTTATGAAAATGGTGAAAGGCCTCAATGAAGGCTTCTTCAAAGACATGGATGACAAGGTAACTTGCTTTACATGCCACCAAGGCCGCAAGCACCCGGTGAATAGCCTGGCGGATTTAAAGAAACTCCAAGCAGCCGAAGCAAGCAACTAAACGAACACACTATATCAACCAAAAATGGCCCTCAATCGAGGGCCTTTTTTAATGTTATGTGAATCAGCGCAAATATTTGGCCTATTTATAAGGCGCGGGCGCTTCTCATTGAGCGCCTGTGCAAGAGGGCATGAAAGCCCGCACTGAAGCGAAGAGAGAAGTGCCCGCGCCTTATAAATACAGCTTGGTTCCACCTCATCCGGCGTATTTTATATAGCCGGTCGCGTGGCGGTTCACTGGAGTTCGACGCGTATCAGTGTCCGTGAAATAGACTGGAGTGAACTTGAAACAAAGTTCCATATCTTCAATCATTCCATGAAGTTCTGAAATAATGGGAACAGCGGCTTCGTACATGGTTTTTCCGCCGCTGCCTTTGACTTCACTGGCGTCCATCAATTTTCCCCGTTTGAAAACAGTACCAACAGGGTTTACTTTTTTACCGCCGCCGCCGCCAGCCGCATTGCGAATGGCGCCCTGCGCACGAGATATCTTAAATCGTAGTTTATATTCTTTGTCGCCGCTTTTAAGAACAATTCCATCGTTGACTGGAACATTCCCGACGATAGCGGAAAACACGATTTGGTCGGTGAAGCGGCCTTCTAATTTGCAATCGCCAATGGTTCCCTCTAATTTGTCCGAAACGGGAAAGGTGCCAAAGGTGTTAGGGACGGTTTTTCCTGTAAAACGTAACCGGACAGGGATGCCTTCGATCTCGCCGCGCAATCCACTGTTGTATGGGTAATTTCCTTGAAGAGTGCTGTGCCAGACGGCATAGTCCACATCGAGTTTCACATCAACTCGGCCCTTTTCACGAACAATCTCCCGCAGTTGGGACAGGCTATCAGAAGTCATCACGATTTCACCTTTCCAAAACATCACGCCTATTTCACTACGAAGCAGGCTGAGAGTCAATTCATATAACCACTTGAAAAGAAAGAATTAAGTTTAAGCATTACAGTAATCTAATTGCCGCCGAAGCGTCATATAGTCAATAACTAACTATAATATAACGACTTATAGAATTATCCCCATCATTGCGCTCAAAAATTACTTCACTTTAAAATTTACGATTTACTCAATATTGAACAAACTTTGTGTTTTTCAAATAATCCCCGCTTTTTTGATTGACAAGTGAGGCCGCTGTTGGCATTATACAATTTAATCATCGGGGTTGAGGGACTTATGATGGTTGAGGTGTTGGCGAAACGAAGCAAGATTGATTAATAACCGTTTCTCCACACGGTCCCCGGTGAATTAACCGCAAAATTCGAATGAGAATTTTGCATTTGAATAAATTATAACGGTTCTTACCCCAAGACTAGTAAGTTAAGGGGATAGAGTTGTTTGTAATATATTTAAGGCTACTTTTTACCCGCCTTGGATCGTCTGGTCGAAGCAGTTTTTTTTCATTCCTATTTTTCTTTCAAGCCAGCCCTCGTTAGCAGATTTGGCGTAGATTTCTTTACACCAAAACTCTGCAACTTCGTCTCAAATCAACCGACAGGTCAAGGGTATTTCCTTGACAAAACCTGAGCACAAATGCTCATAAACCAAAATTCTTAAAGGAGTTAGGGACCATGACGTCAAACCCTCAAACAACCCCTGAGGCAAAACCTGAAACAAAATCTCCCCCTTCCCCCTCTGGACTCACAGGGAAAGGCTACGCATCCGGCTTATTAATGACAGGAGTCGTCATTGTTGGCTCTTGGATGGGCATGGCGGCGTATATTGACTATCGCCTGCAAGATGTTGAAAAACACCTGGCCAATAACCGGGAAACCATCGTGGCGCAAGTCAAAGAAGAGACTCAAAATGCAAGAGATACGCTTGTTCTTCAGACCAGCAAAAACTCTTCGATTTTAGCGCAAGGCATCTTAGAAATCACCGATAACACCAATCAGGGATTCAAAAACACAAAAGAAGCCCTGACCGCGTACCAAAGTAGTATGAATGAAAGCCAACAATCGACCGCGACGGCATTAAAACAAGACATCGAAGCCGCGCGCCAAGCCGTTATCGAAGAATTATCGTCATCACAGCAAAAGATATCTAAAAGTTTAGTCGCCCAATGGGATAAAACCCAAACCGTTCAGTCTCAAGCGCTCGAAACGGCGCTCGGAAATCTGCAATCATCACAAGATAAATCGACAGGAAAGATACTCGCTGCGGTCGATACCGTCGGCAGCGAAGTCAAAGGCGCAAAAAGCGCGATCAATGAAAGCCTCAATTCTTCAATGAAGTCGCTGCAAGACCTGGTCAAAAACGGCAACATCAATCAACGCGAACAATTCACGCAACTTCTCGCCAGTCTTGGCGGCATCAACGAACAAACAGTTGGAACAAACGAAACCATCGGGAACCAGTTGCAGGGACTGGCCGAACAGGTTTCAGTCTTACACCAGAACATGAAAACCACGCAGGGTTCGCTCGACCAAGTACAAGCCTTCATGCCGGAAATTCGTAAAACCTACGAAACGCAGTGGGCGGAATGGGTCAAATATTCAGATGAAAATGTGGGACAACTCGCCTCGAACATCTCTGAGATTCATGGGCGCATCAATGAAATGAACAAAGGACTCGAAGCAGCGTCCGATTCGATGATGAACGCCCTGTACGTCAATTCACAAGGGCTCGAAGGTACCCGCGTTGACCTCAAGTCTGATCTGGTCATCTCCCACGAAGAGACCTCGGCCCAGCTGCAAGACCTATCGCAATCCCTGCAAGCCATTTCATCCGAACTAAAGACCCTGCAAACCAAAGTCAACGACCCGGATAATTCAGCCATCGGCTTCAACGGCGATGAATCCAAAAAGCATGTAGAAACGCTCAAAACCGCCATGTCGGAATTCAGTAAAACCTTAGGCGGCGTTCGCGACAACCTGACAACCGCCCTGCTGCCCGGGCTGAAACAACTCGAGCAATCGTCCAATGATGAAAGCGTAAAAGAATCCGTCCAGTTATTGAAAAAAGCCGTAGATGATGTTGAAACGCTGATTTCAACCACCGAACAACAACGCAATTCGATTGAAGCGAGTTTGCAGAGAGGCGGCGCCATCGCCTTGGAAGACTCCGCGCTGAGTGAAAGTTCCACACAAGTTCATTCAGCGGAAAACCAAACGGAAACCATAGAGCAACATCCCGAACACCGAACAGAACACGCTTTAGGTTTTCGATTATATTGACGAAGAGAGATACCTAGAACAACATGGAAAGGCCGGCGATTCGTCGGCCTTTTTTTGTTACGATGAACCCCTTCCCTCGTTTATAATCGTCTTGACGAAGCCACGGGTTGCGACCATGATGCAAAGCATCACATTTGCTCTAATTTATTTCAATAAGAGGTTTCAAGACTTTTGAATATTCTCATCACAGGCTCCAGCGGACAAATCGGAACGAATCTCGGACTACGCTTACTCGAAGAAGGCCATTCCGTTCTTGGAATCGATAAGCGCCCCAATACCTGGACGAACAAGATTCCAATGAAGCACTTGGACTTGACCACCGATTGCGGCGCCCGGCTCATCGAATTAATTAGTGGTTACGAGATTTCGCTGATCGTCCATCTGGCAGCTCATGCAAAAGTCTTTGAACTGGTGCGGGAACCTTCGCGCGCGCTCGAAAACGTCGTGATGACGTTTCACTCCGCCGAAGCGGCCCGGCAAACCGATATCCCCATCATTTTCGCGAGTTCACGCGAAGTCTACGGAGACATCCACCGCCATCTCACCAAAGAGTCGTATGCTGATTTCGTGGTAGCGGAAAGCCCGTATTCCGCCAGTAAAATCTCCGGCGAAGCGTTTATCTACTCCTACGCTCAATGTTACGGGATGCCGTATATCGTCTTCCGTTTTAGCAACGTGTATGGGCGTTTTGACAATGACATCGAACGCATGGAGCGGGTCACGCCGCTGTTCATTCATCGGATAATGAATGATGAACCGATCGTGATCTTCGGCAAAGAAAAGGTATTAGACTTCACCTACGTTGATGATTGCGTCCAGGGAATCATGTTGGGAATCGAAAAATTACATAACGGAGAGGTCAAAAATCAGACGTTTAACTTAGCCTATGGCGAAGGCAATAGTTTAGAAACACTGGCAACCCTCATCTCAAAAGCAGTCGGAAAAGAACCGGACATTACCTTCAAACCGACCCAATCCGGTGAGGTAACCCGCTATATCGCAGATATTTCACACGCAAAAGAATTGCTTGGCTATTCTCCGAAGACGCCATTTGCAGATGGAATTTTAAAAGCAGTTGCGTGGGGCAAAAAATTCACGCCGCCTAATCCTCAATAAAAAAGGACGAAACCTTTTTCTTAACTTGACGGTTACGTCTATAATTAGCGTGTCGATCTTTCAGCATTGCTTGCATTTTTTGTCATCGACAGCGACAAAATGAATTAAACCAATCTTTTGTATTGATATTGCTTAAAATTTCTGAGAAACTAATGTGTCAAAAAGTTGTATAGATGAGTTATTGAATCGCGTGTTGGATTAAGCCTATGAGTGAAGGTACAATTTTAATTGTCGATGACGAGCAGATGATTCGAGAACTGCTTGTCGATATATTGACCGCTGCGGGTAACTACCGTCTTCTGACTGCCGCAAATGGCGAAGAAGCCCTCACCGTCTTCACTAACCAGGAAGTCGATCTCGTCTTGACCGACTTGCGGATGCCGGGCGTGACAGGTCTAGAACTGTTGGCTGAACTGCGCCGCATCAAAGAAGATGTCCCGGTGATTATTTTGACCGGGCATGGTCGCCGCGAAGACGTGATTGAAGCGCTTCGGCTTGGCGCATCCAATTTCTTGATGAAGCCGCAAGAAATCAAACTGGTTCACAAGGTCGCGTCTAAAGTGCTTCGGGTGCGACTGAAAGAACGCCTTGAGCAACAAATTTATGAGTATTTCCACTCAGAAACGCAGACCTATCAAATTCCCAATATTTTAAAATTCACATTTCCTTTGATTGATCTGGTCACGGATAAATTGATTCGCGTTGGAATTTGCAGCAACCACGACCTGACCAATATTCGCCTCGCGCTCGATGAAGCGCTCATTAACGCAATCATCCACGGCAACCTGGAAATTCCTTCAACCATGAAGGGAACGAGTTTAAGTGAAATCACCCAATTCAATCAATTGGTAAAAGAACGCTCAATGGCAGAACCTTATACATCAAGAAATGTGCATCTAGAAATGGAATTGTCGCAGGAGCAAGTAAAATACGTCATTCAAGACGAGGGAAACGGCTTTGATTGGAGCCAAATGCCCAAATCATTTGAAGACCATGAAATTTTGGCCAACCATGGACGCGGGTTGCTGCTGATTCAAGCCTTTATGGACGATGTTACATTCAACGATAAAGGCAACTGTATCACTTTAATCAAAAAGCGAGCCCCCGTGAATTCTGAAGTCGCGGTTTCATCTTGATCCGACAATCATTTTAAGACAGAATTACGCTCTGATTTCATGCGGGTAAGCGTTACCTTGGTTGAATCGCGCCCGTTGCAATGACTTAGCTGGTACATACAGCATTTGTATAGTGGTTGCCATAATTATGTGCGGATTGAGTTTCCGTATCTGTATTTATCGCTGAGCCCTTCGGGCGCGCTTTACGCACATATTTTTGACAAACGCTATAGAACCCCAAGACTATGCAATCCGGTTTTGAACCGGATACCGCTGCTTACTAAGAGGCAGACGACGCTCTGCTGATAGTGAGCCGCGCAAAAAACTTTGAGAAGTGATGAGGACGATATGATTACCGTCGAAAAACTTCGCAAAACCTTTAATCGCTTCACCGCAGTCGATGACGTGTCGTTCCGCGTTGAAGAAGGTGAAATTTTAGGTTTCTTAGGCCCCAACGGTGCAGGAAAAACCACCACCATGCGCATCATCACCGGCTACACGCCTCCATCAGCCGGGACCGCCGTAGTCGACGGCCATGACGTGAAAAACGACCCGCTTGCGGTGCGTCAGGTCATTGGCTATCTCCCCGAAAACACGCCGCTGTATCTTGATATGGACGTGGTGGGTTTTCTAACCTTCGCGGCGAAAGTCAAAGGCATCCCATCCAGCGAACGCGACCCCGCCATCCGGGAAGCGTTAGAAGAAACCGGAACGCTCGAAGTCGCAAACCGCACCATCGGCAAATTATCAAAGGGATTCCGCCAGCGGGTGGGCCTCGCGCAGGCGCTGTTGGGCAACCCCAAAGTGCTCATCTTAGATGAACCGACCGTCGGGCTGGATCCAAACCAGATTCGCGAAATCCGCGAGTTGATCCGCAGCATGGCGGGCAAGCGCACCGTAATTCTTTCGACCCACATTTTGCCGGAAGTCAGCATGGTGTGCGACCGGGTGGTCATTATCAACAGAGGGCACATCGTCGCGGCGGACGCTGTGAGCGCGTTGTCGTCCCACGTGTCGCAATCCAAGTTGATTCGGCTCACAGTTGAGGCGCCTGCGACAGAAATCAATTCGGCGTTGTCTGAAATCAAAGGCGTTCAAAATATTGAAACCATTGAGATGCCTGGCTCGCAATGTCAAGTCAACATAAAAAGCGCGACAGACGCCGACATTCGACCGGAACTCTCCAACCGCATCGTCGGTAAAGGCTGGCAATTGTATGAAATCCGCTCGATGGACCCGACCTTGGAAGACATCTTCGTCGAAATTATCGCGAGCGATAAAGGAGGCGTACAATGAAAAATATCTTAGCTGTTTATAACCGCGAATTACGCGCCTTCTTCTTCTCTCCCCTTGCATACGTCTTATACGTATTGTTTCTGGGAATTTGCAGCGTGTTCTTTTTGATGTACTTCAACGCCTACTTGGGCATGAGTAACGAATACATACAAATGGCCAGTATGCAGCCGGGCATGATGCAACTGCCGAACTATACCGAAATCGTTATCTTGGGGCTGACCAACGTCATGACCTTCGTCTTGCTGTTCATCATCCCCATGCTGACCATGCGGTTGTTCGCCGAAGAAAAAAAGATGGGCACGTTAGAACTGATAATGACCTACCCCATCAAAGATTCGGAATTACTGATTGGCAAATACCTGGCGGTACTCACCGTGTACGCGGGCATGTTGGCGCTGACGTTGTTTTATCCCATCATTTCTTATTTTGTGGTTGATGTATGGGCGGGCCTTCCGCAGACGTTTTTCCCAACCATATTCGCGGCCTATTTCGGCGTCTTTTTGATTGGCGCTGCGTTTTTGTCGTTTGGGTTATTTGCATCTTCGCTGACGGAAAACCAAATCATCGCCGGCTTGACCTCGTTCGCCGTGTTGCTGGTGATGTGGATGATTGGTTTTGTTGATGAAATTCAGCCGGGATTCATCGGACAAATTTGCAACGAAATTTCCGTCTTCTCGCATTTTGAACAATTCAGCAAGGGCGTCATTGATACGCGGCACGCCGCCTACTATGTTTTGTTCTCAGCCTTTTTCTTATTCTTCACATTGCGCGTGTTGGATTCCAACCGCTGGAGAGGATAAATCGATGCAATCGAAAAACACCATTATCGCCTACATCGGGCTGGCGATTGTATTCGTCGGCTTCATCCAATGGGGCATCTATATGCAGATCGACGCCTACTCAGGCGTTTCGTTGGGCGTCGGCGCCTTATTGTTGCTGGTCTACATCGCTCAAAACACATCGTTCTTAATCACGAAACTCACGGGACGCAGCGCCGCAGAGGGCGCCAACTTGGCGGTTTCCGTTTTTGTTTTCTTGGCGATTGCCATTTTCGCTTACTTGTTGTTGAAGCAACACAACGTCAAGTTTGATTTTACCAAAGAGAAAAAATTCACGCTGGCTTCGCAAACAGTCCAACTCGTACAGAATTTGAAAGAAGACATCCTGGTGCAGTACCTCGCCAGTCCAAACTCCCCTGCTCCAGCAGAACAAGCGCGGGTAAAAGATTTATTGGCGTTGTATTCTGAATTTTCAAGTAAGTTCACCTTTGAAGTCGTTGACCCGCAAAGCGCGCCCGAAAAAGTACGGGGACTGAACCCGGACCGATACGGCCCGGTCTATGTTCGGCTGGGCGAGCAGCATGAAAAGGTTGATCCGGTCAATGAAGAGAACCTCACCAACGCATTGATAAAAATCAATCAGGGCGCCAGCCGTTTGGTGTATTTCACCAGCGGACACGGCGAACCGTCAATCGAAGACCAAGAGAACAGCGGCCTCCTTGGCATGAAGACCAAGTTGGAAGACCAGGGCTTTGAAGTGAAAGCAATAGCCTTGTACGAACAAGACGATATCCCTGACGACTGCGCGGCGATTATTATTGCGGGGCCGCAGCGCCCCTTCCTGGCGAATGAAGTCGAAGCCATCAAGCGCTTTCTCGACAAAGGCGGCGACGCCATGTTTCTCATTGATCCTGAAACGCAAAGCGGGCTGGAAAGCATGATTCGCGACAACCTGGGTCTTGTGTTAGGCAATGACTACGTCGTTGAGAACAACGCCTTCATGCGGGCGCTCAGCGTGTCGCCGATCCACCCGATGATGTCGAAAATTGAAGAACACCCCATCATGGACGCCTACAAAGGCCAAGCGCAGGCGATCATGTTCCCCAAGGCGCGCAGCATTACGCTTTCTGATGATGTGCCAGCAGAGTTGGAGATTACCGAACTGATTAAAACCAGCGAAAACAGCTGGGCCGAAACCAACATCAAAGACCTGTTTGATCCAAGCAAGGGAACGGCGGGATTTGATGACGGCGAAGATATCATGGGGCCAATCACGCTAGCGGCAGCGGCGTCAAAAGCCGTTGAAATCGAAAGCGCAACCGAGCCGTCTGAAACGGACGAACCGGAGACGGACGAGAATGTTGAAATGAAAGATGAGGCGCCGCAGATGCGAGTGGTTGTATTCGGCGATTCTGATTTCATCATAAACAAGAACTACCTCACCAGTTCTGATTTGCTCATCAATTCGGTCAACTGGATGGTCCAACAAGAAGACATGATTTCCATTCGCCCCAAAGACGATTCCGGTACGCCGATTGTTCTTGATGCGGAAAAAGCCAACGTAATCTTCTACATGACGCTGATCGTCTTCCCATTGATGGTCGCATTGTTCGGCTTCTTCATGGTCATGTGGAAACGGGTGCGCGGATAACACCGAGCGAGGGAAACCATGAAAAAAAGCAAACTGATTCAAACGCTGGTTCTGGTCGCGGTTCTCGCCGTGATCGCAGGCGTTTATTTTCTAGACGATCAAAATGTTAAGAAACAAGCGGAGCAGGAAGAAAAAGACAAAGAACTGTTCACGCTTGAAAAAGACGCCGTACAGTCAATCACCGTCGTCAACGCACACGGAACCTTCAAGGCCATCAAAGACGGCGACGTATGGAAGATGACCGAACCGTTTGACGCCATCGGCGACAAAAGCCTGTGGGATAATTTGGCGAATAATTTCACCGCCAGCAAACGCCAACGGCTGATCGCGGAACAAGCGGAAGACGTTTCGGCCTTTGGGCTGAGCGCCCCGCCCATTCAAGTGACCATCGCAGGCGAAAACGACGAAAACGCGACCACGATGCTCATTGGCGACGAGGCGCCGCTGGCGGGAAAACATTACGCCCTCATTAAAGGCAGCAGCGATGTGGTCACGGTCGGCAGTAGTTTGCAATCCACCGCAGACAAGACCTTGTTCCAGCTTCGCGATAAAGCCGTGGTCGGGTTTGAAACCGATGACGTTCAGCGCATCGAAGTGCAATGCGACCCCATCGCCTATACGGTCGAGCGCTCAGGCGACAACAAATGGGTGCTGACCGAGCCGATGCAAGGGCTGGCCGATGAATCAACCCTGCGGACCTTCTTGAACACCATCAAGGGCGCAGAAATTAAACAGTTCATCGACGAAGCCCCTGATATGTTGGCCTCGTACGGGCTGTCCGAACCCGCGACCAAAGTTGTCTTTTGGACCGGCAAACCCGGCGACCCGGCGGGATGGTCAGCGCGGGCTTTGCATCTGGGCGCTACGGGCCTGACCGAAAACATCTATGCCATGCGCGACGGCGAAAATAATGTCTTCGCCATTTCTCCCAATGAGTTTAATGACATGCCGACCTCATGGGGCGATCTACGCAAATTCAAAATTTCCAACATGCGCTCCTGGGGCGTCAAGCGTTTCTCAGTGGCGTCCGCTGGCGAGATCATTTTAGAAGCCAGCAATGAAGCGAGCGATTGGATCATCCAACAGCCCGAACAAGGCAAGGCGGATTACTCTGCGGTGTCGGATGTGGTGCGCGGAATTGTCGAATTAGAAGCGACCCGTTTTGTTGAAGGCGCAACTGCTGAGTATCATTTGGACAAGCCCGATTTGGTGATCTCGCTTTTCGGAGAAGACGGCGAAGAAGAAACCATTTTGTTATCGAATTCCGTCGGCAGCGACGACCCGTCCGTTCGCAGCATGTATTACGGTGCGCGTCAGGACCCGCTTGAAATCTACGCGATCTCCAGCGGTGCGATCCGTTTGTTGATGGATAAAATCGGCCAGGTGAAAGTCACAAGCCCTTCAGACGAGAATGAAGTGGAAACGATTGAGGATACTCAATAAGTTCAAGTGATTTCATACAAGTGAAAAACGATATTTTGGGGAGGGCGAACCTCCTGGTGAGCCGAATCGATAGTATTACTCCTCTTCGCGGCTCGTCAGGAGACTCGCCCTCCCCTCGTTTTACCTATTCGCCTAGTTCAATTCCCAATCTTCAACTGCGACCGGCTCTGATGCGACTGAACCCGCGTTGAGTCCGTCAGCCCCTAATCCCATCGCAGGCGAATTGGGCTGCAAGTTAAAATCGAGGTCAACGGCAAGCGTCTCTATCGTTGCGTTCACAAAAATAGGGTCAGCGTTTATTGAGGCTTGAATGTCAACCACGCCGCCTTCGGCGATCTGCACTTCGCCGTTGCTGCCTGCATCCCATAAGACGGAATTGCGAATCGTCAGATTTCCCGCAACGATATCAAAGTCATTGTTCTCTTCCCCATCGGTTGCAAGAAAGATGGAATTGGTGATAGAAATTTGCGGGCCGATATTCGGCGCGGCGTCGGGGTCGTCCACTTGAATTTGCACCAAGTTGGGATGAGAGAAAAAGTCGCAATGGTCAAGTTCAATATACGTCGTATCGCGAACATCGACTGCGTCGTTGGATGAGACGAATGGGTAGTCTGCTGTTAAAGCAAACACGCAATGCTTAATTTGCATAGGCGTCTCTGCCGAGCCGACGGTGCGCCCGCCAGTTGATTTCAGCGCCGTGCTGCAATTAATAAACCACACGTTTTCAAAAATCACTTCTTGGTTTGACGGAGAACTAACGTCGCCTGTCCGCAAGTCGGTGGCGCGGTCGATCACGTTTATAATGGTCAGATTGCGAAACACCACACCGCCGCGAATGCTGAGCGCGCGCCCGTCGCCAGCGGGGTCATTTGAATATGTCATGAAGTCCAATACCGTCGCGTCGGCGCCCATCCCGCTGCCGGAGCCTTCAATGATGAGATTGGTATTTGCATTGAAGCGCAGTTGAACGCCCATGTCATACACGCCCGGCGCAAGTTTGAAGATCGTATCCTGCGAGCTGCCGATCAAATCTTTGAGAATTCCCGCGTCTTCGGGCACGAGTTCTTCGATGGTTTGCGCTTGAATAACAGCGGAAAACAAGCAAATGCCAATGAATAAAAAAATGCAGCGTTTCATCTGTTTTCTCCCTTTGCGTCTGAGTTTCTGAGTCAAGGTTACAATCAAAAGAGGGGAATGAAAACGGGAAATTTCTATCTACAACTTTGCCCCGCAATACTTGCAATGGACTGCGTCAAAATCATGTCCTTCGGCGCCGCACTCCAAACACGCTTGCGTGGATATTTTTTTTGGATTCACGGAAATTAATTCTGCAGTGACGATTCCAGTCGGGACGGCGATCATGCCATATCCCAACACCATAATAAACATGGCGACCGTCTGACCGAATGGCGTCTGCGGCGAGATGTCGCCATACCCCACCGTCGTCAGCGTCACCACCGCCCAATAGACGCTGCGGGGGATGCTGGTGAATCCATTTTCTTCGCCTTCAATCAGGTGCATGAACGAACCAATAATAACGACGACAATAGCGACAGTATAAATAAACACAGCGATTTTGCGCCGACTGGCGCGCAAGGCTTTGATTAACAAATCGGCTTCACGGATGTACTGCGCTAATTTCAAAACACGGAATATCCGCAACACGCGCAAGACCCGAACCACCAGCATAAAACGCGCGCCGGGGAGAAATTGATCGAGATAGGTCGGCAAAATTGCGATCAAATCAACGATGCCGTAAAAACTAAACGCATATCGCAACGGGCGCCCGATGCACGCCAAGCGCAAGACATACTCAACCGTAAACAAAATGGTAAACACCCACTCGGCGGCGTAGAGATAGGGGCCGTACACCTCACGAATCTCTTTTACGCTTTCGAGCATGACCGCGATCACGCTCGCCAGAATGCAAGCGATCAACACAACGTCAAACGCTTTACCGATTTTCGTATCGGCTTCAAATATAATTTCGTGGAGGCGATGGCGCCAACTGCGGTTCTCAGTCATTCAATGCTCTCTATCAACTCAAACGCGTCACTTGCCATTCATCATAAAACGTAACAACCCCAAATGGGAAGCGGTAATCTTCGCATTGCCCTGATTCTATTCAGAATAACGGATAAACTAGACATACATTGATGCGATCAATACCGAATCAACCCTGTACGCACTTTAATGCCGTACTTTTCACGGTTACAATTCAATCTCTATAATTTCAGTAAACTTTATAAAAAGAGCGAATATACAATGGAATTGAAGTCTGTTCAAAAACCGGTCCGTTATATTGGCAGCGAGTGGAACGCCGTCACCTCCAAACCCGAAGCCAAACTTCGCTTCGCCTTTAGTTACCCCGACGTGTATGAAGTCGGCATGTCGTTTTTGGGGCTGCAAATTCTCTATGGCCTGATGAATGAAAACCCCGACTTCTGGTGCGAGCGCGTATTTGCGCCGTGGCCTGATCTCGAAAAACAAATTCGCGATGAAGGCTCCGTTCTCGGCACCGTCGAGAGCGGGACCGCGCTGAATGAAATGGATATCATCGGCTTTTCGCTTCAACACGAGATGCTCTATACCAATGTATTGACCATGCTCGATCTGGGCGGCGTCCCCATGTTCGCCAAAGACCGCACGAACGCTGACCCGCTCATTATTGCGGGCGGCCCCTGCGCGTTTAATCCCATGCCGATGGTTGATTTTATCGACTGTTTTGTGGTTGGCGAAGGCGAAGACGTGATTCTCGAATTGTCGCAGCGCTATCTTGAACTCAAAGAATCCAACGCCAGCCGCGATGAGATTTTACGCGCATTTGGACGCATCGAAGGCGTGTTCGTCCCGACGCTGTATGAATATGAAACCAACCGTTTTGACGAGACATTTCCGTCTAAACCAAAATATGACGACGTGCCGGATGTTGTTCATAAACGCCTCGTCAAAGATTTTGAAACCTCTTATTATCCGACAAAACAAATAGTGCCCAATACGCAAATTGTCCATCACCGCCTGGCGCTGGAAGTCATGCGCGGCTGCCCCGGCGGGTGCCGTTTCTGCCAGGCGGGGTACACGGACCGTCCGGTGCGAGAACGTTCGCCCGAGCGCTTGATGAAAGACGCGCAAGAAGGCCTTCGGGACACAGGCTTCAACGAAATCGGCCTGCTGTCGCTTTCAACGGCGGACTACACCCAACTGCCGAAATTATGCAGCGGCATGATTCAAGAATACTACCCGCAGCGGGTTTCGCTGTCGCTGCCTTCGTTGCGCATCGACGCCTTCCCCGCCCGCGTAACCCAGGAGATCGGCAAAGTCAGAAATTCGGGATTGACCTTCGCGCCCGAAGCGGGAACGGAACGATTGCGCTGGGCGGTCAATAAACTCATTTATGACGCAGAGATTTACGCGAAAGTGCGCGAGTCGGTCTCGGTCAACCAAGACACGGTCAAATTTTATTTCATGGTGGGGCTGCCGACCGAAACAGACGAAGACTTGCAGGGCATTGTTGATATGGTAAAAAATATCAAAGGGATCCTTCGCGAAAGCGGCAATAAGCGGGCGACCATTCATGTCGGTTTGTCGCCGTTCGTTCCCAAGCCGCATACCGCATACCAATGGTATGGTCAGGTAACGAAAGATGAGATCGAACGCCGCGTTCGCTTTGTCACATCGAGATTAAAAGAGCGCGGCGTCAAAACCAACTGGCATGATCCCGAAAAAAGTTTGGTCGAAGGCGCCCTGGCGCGCGGCGACGCGAAAGTCGGCCAAGCCGTAAAATTTGTCTACGACAAAGGCGCCCGCTTTGATGAGTGGGGCGAACATTTTCGCGTTGATTTATGGAAAGAAGCCTTCGAAGCCATCGGACGCCCGATTCAAGATTACGCGGCGCGTGAGTATGAAAAAGATGACCTGTTACCGTGGGGCGCAGTCTCGATACGCATTAGTACCCGCTATCTGTGGCGCGAATGGGAAAAGACGTTCCGTGAAAAAGAGAGCCGCCACTGCGGAAATGAAATGTGCCGCGTGTGTAAAGTCTGCGACGGCGACGACGTAATTACCGTCCACGCGCCGGAGGCCGACGCCGCTCCATCTTCAAAATACAACATGGAACACGACCTCGCCAAAGAACTCAGCACCACCAAAGAAGAAGCAACGCCTGAAAGTACGGAGCGCTTCCGTTACCGATTTCGTTTTCAGAAGATGGGGCCGATTCGCTTCGCAGGGCATCGGGATTTAATCGTGCTGTTTGATTCGATTCTACGCCGCGCAGGCGTACAACTGGCGTTTAGCGAAGGCTTTAGTCCTCACCCAAAAATTACGTACGCGTCCGCCTTGTCGGTCGGAATCGAAAGCCGGGGCGAATATGTAGAGATCATGACCGTCCGTGAATATGAGGCAGACGATTTGCCGCGACACTTAAACGGGTTCTGCCCCAGCGGCATTCAATTTGACCGGGCGGAAGCGATTGCAACGGGCCGCCCCAAAATCACGGCTGAAACCCACGCGTTTGAATTTGAATTAAATTGCACCGGCGCCGCCCCTGAACAGGAAAGCAAAATTCACGATGTCTTATCGCATCCCGAATGGCTGGAAACGCTAAACTTAATTGACGCCTCGGCGGTGGTTTCCAGCCCGGGAAATTTTGTCTTGCATTATCGCACCAAGGTCATCAACGGCGGTCAGTTCACCAAGCCCGAAGCCGTCATGACGGCGCTGTCTGAAGCCATCGCCTCAGAACTGACGTTGTTGCATATCACTCGCGCTGAGATGTACGCCTTGACGGAATCAGGACACTATGTACCGTTAATTCAACCAACTCATTAACCAATTTGAAGTTGAAAGCCCTCATGCAACGGCAAATCATTGTCAGTGCGGACGATTATGAAGTACGAATCGCTGTACTGGAAAATTCAAAACTGGCAGAGTACGCCGTAGAGCGCCGCGATGAGAAACGCATCGTCGGCAACATCTATAAAGGCGTCGTCACGTCTATCATCCCAGGCATTGAAGCCGCGTTTATTGATATCGGCCTTGCGCGAAATGCCTTTTTATATGTTAACGATTTGTATCCCCAGATGGATGAATTCGGCTATTTTTCCGAAGACGAGTCGGGATATGACGACGATGAGAATTCCGATGAACCCAAGCCGGAACTGCCGCCGCTTAACATCAGCGATCTGCTACAAGAACATCAGGAAATTCTCGTCCAACTCTATAAAGAACCCATCGGCGCCAAGGGCAGCCGCGTTACCACCAACATTTCTCTGCCGGGACGCTATACCGTCTTGCTGCCCTGTACCAGCCATATCGGCGTGTCGCGCCGCATCGAAGATTTAGACAAGCGCGAAGAACTCAAAGAAACGGTTGCCGGGTTGTTGCCTGACTCAATGGGCGGCATCGTCCGCACCGCTGGTCACGACGCCAGCGAAGAGGATTTCAAAAAAGATATTGATTCGCTCTGTGAAGAATGGGAGCGCATTGACCGCAAAAGCCAATCATCGGGCGCGCCGTCGCTGGTGCATCAAGCGCCGGGCATGGTGTATTTGTTGATCCTTGATTTAATCAGCGAAGGGATTGATGAACTGATTGTCGACGACCCCGCGCTGTATACCGAAGTGGTTGAATATGTCAAAATGCGCGCCCCGACCACCGTTCACCGCATTACGTTTTATGACGATTCCACCCCGGTGTTTCGCACCTATGGGCTGGAAAGCGATATCAACAATTTACGCAGCCGCAAAGTGTGGTTGAAATGCGGCGGCTATATCGTCATTGATGAAACCGAAGCCATGACCGTCGTCGACGTGAACACCGGACGCTATCTCGGCAAACACAATCTCGAAGAAACCGTCTATAAAACCAACTTAGACGCCGCCAGCGAAATTGTCCGGCAGCTGAGGCTGCGCGACATCGGCGGCATCATCATCATTGATTTCATCGACATGAAAGAGAAAGAACATCAAGACCACCTGATGTCTCATCTCGAAGAACACTTGGTGCGCGACCGCACCCGTACGCATTTGTATCCACTCACCGACCTCGGCTTGCTACAGATGACGCGTAAGCGCGTGCGTAAAAGTTTGAACAAATCATTGACCCAGCCCTGCCCCTATTGCAAACGCGAAGGCTCTATTCTTTCGACCGACACGATGATTGTTAAAATTTTCCGCACCTTTGAAGAAATCTGCAATGAAGAAGACGCCAAGAGCGTCACCTTGCGCGTCCATCCACGCATTGCAAAAAAAATACTCGAAGGCAAAGCCGAACAACTCGCTTCGCTCGAAGAACGCTACGGCGCCGCCTTGAAGATTCTACCGGGCGAAGACCTCCACTTTGAACAAATCGTTGAGGAAATTTCATGAAGCGAACGCCGGAAACGATGGCATCGCTGTTGACTGAGCAACGCAACCCCCGTTCAGAACACATCGACAGAATGTCCACGCGCGAAATTCTACAAATCATCCATGAAGAAGATAAAATCGCCGTGCAAGCGGTTGAACAAGCGCTTCCCCAAATTGAGCAGGCGGTTGAGTTTATTGTTGCCGCATTTCAAAACGGCGGGCGTTTGTTCTATTTCGGCGCTGGAACCAGCGGGCGCCTCGGCGTGTTGGACGCGTCGGAATGTCCACCGACCTTTGGGGTCGATCCCACCATGGTACAGGGAGTCATCGCGGGTGGTTGGGACGCTCTGCGCCGCGCCGTCGAACGGGCGGAAGACAACCCCGGGGACGGCGCCAAAGCGGTCATCGAACACAACATCGGCGAGAATGACGTTGCGGTTGGAATCGCAGCCTCCGGGCTTACGCCGTTTGTGCATGGCGCGTTGGATGAAGCCAAACAACGCGGCGCCAAAACCGCATTCGTCACCTGCCACTCCAACCCCGACCACATGCCAAATGTTGATGTGGTAATTCCATTGCTGGTCGGGCCTGAAGTCGTAACCGGCTCCACACGCATGAAAGCGGGCACCGTCACCAAACTGGCGTTGAATATGCTCACCACCACCGCCATGATTCGCATTGGCAAGGTCTATCGAAACTTAATGGTTGACCTCACCGCCACCAATTTTAAACTGGAAGATCGCTCGCGTCGAATCATTTCCATGCTGACGGATTTATCTTATGACGAGGCCGAAGCGCTCATCAAACAGGCCAACGGTCGGCTTAAAACGGCGCTGGTCATGCACTATTTAGGCATCAGCCGCGAAGAGGCCGAACAACAAATTACGAATCGCAACGGTCGAATCCAAGATGTGATCTCAACAAACCAATGAATGATTTTCCCAGGCTTCATCTCGAATCCGCATTCATTCATAATACCTAAGTTTTGCAAATTTAGGTTATTGTAAAAACGAATTTCTCGTGGTATAATTCTAAAACTATTTTAATACTATTCAAAAATGGACAAGAGACAATTATACAAAAACATCGCCCTGATGAAGCAGCGCATTTTTGCATTGACTGCTTGTTTGGGCTTTGGCTTAGTGGTGTTCGGAACCATCCTTGGCAATGGGATGAATTTTAATATCCTATTGAGAAATTCTATATTTGGTTTGTTGGGATTTGGCGTTCTCGGTTATTTATGGGGTATGTACTACGAACGCGTCGTCGAGCCGGCGCTGATGGAGTCACACAGAAATGAATCCCAACGCCGTATGGAAGAGCTCAAGGGAAACCCCAACCAACGCTTTCTTTCAGATATGAGCGTGGATGAGGTTCAACCCAATATGATTTCCATCTCTGCCGTACACAACAAGGATGGGGCTTTATTGGTGCGAGAAGGCGCTAAACTAACGGAACGTATGATTCAAAACTTGCGAGCCAACAGCATCGCATCCATCAAAGTCGAAGCGCAACATCGCCAAGTCTCAACTGATGATTATTAAACAAATTGTTGTACACTAGATGTTGTTGAACTGAACGCTGAATTAGGATCCGCCGATGCGCTATTACGATGTCATCCGCGAGAAAATTTCTTCGGAAGAAGAAACGCGCTTGTGGGTTGAATACACAAAAAATAACGACTTCGACGCGCGCGAAAAACTCGCGGAAAAGTATATCCACCTCGTCAAATACGTCATTAACCGTATGCTGAGCGTTTCGCACATCGAAAGCGAAGTGCTCGATTATGATGATTTATATTCCTGCGGCGTGATGGGGCTTCTCTCCGCCATTGATAATTTTGATCCATTACGCGAAGTCAAATTCGTCACTTACGCCATTCCACGAATCAAAGGTTCGGTCATTGATGAACTGCGTTCAGTGGATTGGATTCCCCGCTCGTTGCGGCAACAGGTCAACAAGATGCAACATGCCTTTGTTGACCTTGAAAAAGAACTACAACGCCCCGCCAATGAAACCGAATTAGCCGAAAAACTCGAAGTTGACGTTCGGGAGCTGCATAAACTGCTCCATCATGCGAGCCGCGCCGCTCTGCTCTCGTTGGATGAAGTCTTACGGATTTCCGACGACGGCACCGCAACCCGCGCTGACGTAACGCCCTCGCCGCGCATCGACGACCCGCGCGACCAGATTCAAAAAGACGAGATTATTGAACTGCTGACCCAAGCCATTGAAAATTTGCCTGATAAAGAACGACTTGTCGTCGTTATGTACTATAATGATGAGTTGACCTTACGCGAAATTGGCGAAGTCCTCGGCGTAACCGAATCGCGCGTGTGCCAGTTGCATACCAAGGCCATGTTGAGACTTCGGGGCAAACTGACCGCTTGGCAGCAAGATATGACGGTGTAGCCGCGCGGCAATGATTGATCGAAATGGGGGTAGGCGCGATGAGACTCGTTGACCTGCAAAACCAGATCGCGAACGTCCTACTCAATCAACAATTCGGCCAGGCGTCTTCGAACCATGGCACGGCGACGCCTTCCGCCTTGAACCAGGCGTTTCAAGAAGAAGTTCGCGAAGAGAACGAGACCGTCCAAGAAGGCGAAGAGACAGACGAAAAAGACGGAATTCGCGAAGAAGATGAAAACCGCAACTCACGACGCGAACTGCGCATGCGCCGCCGCGCCGCGCTGGAAGAGGAAGAAGAAGAGCAAGAAAAAAAGCGCGTCAAAGATGGAATTCATGGAAATTATCTTGACGTAGAAGGCTAGACCAGTAAGATTTCTTCATATTATTTTTTTAGTGTGTGTTTGAGGGATTATCATGACGTTGATTGAGGGAGTTCTGCTCCTGCTTACCCTTGGTTTGTTCTTGTGGGTGTTTCAACTCCGGCAGCAGATGCGCGAGTTGTTGCGCGAGAAAGAAAGCCAGCCTGAAATCCAAAAAACTCTCACCGCGCGAGATGTCGAAATCCTACAAAACACATTGGCCGATCTTGTATCCAATATTGAATATTATACAGAGTCTCAATTGCAAAGAATTAATTTACAGAGCGAAGCCGTACGCACCATCAGCCGCCGCGTGACGGAACGGCTGGAAATCGCGCAGGCGTCATTGAATGAAACCCTGGCCGAACGAAACGAAGAAGCGCCGCCGGTGGTTCCCGTCCAACCTACAACCACGGCGCGGATCACTCCTCTGCCGCCGCGTGAATTGGGCGGCAAACACCGCGACAAAGACCGCATCATTGAACTGCATCGCCAAGGCTGGCAGACCGATCAAATCGCCAAAGAGTTACGCCTCAACAAAGGCGAAGTACAATTGATTGTAAATCTTGCATAATTCCCTCCTTGGCTGGTTCAATTGAAACAACACTCTATAATGAAAGTAACGCAAGATCATACTGCTGAAGACTGATTAACCATGTCAACCCATCATATAGACCAGATCGAAGAAAAAATCCGTAGCGGCGAGCGCATCAACGACGACGAAGCGCTGTTTCTTTATCACACGCCAAACGTCCATGCGCTAGGCCGGATGGCTGAGATTGTGCGGCAACGTTGGAACGGCAACAAAGCCTATTACATCGTCAACCGCCACATCAACTACAGCAATATCTGCGTGGATGATTGCAAGTTCTGCGCCTTCGCGCGCAAGCCCGGCGAAGACGAAGGCTTTGAATATTCGATCAAGGAAATGTTGCAACGCGCCGATGAAGGTGTTGAACAAGGCGCAATCGAATTTCACATCGTCGGCGGCCTGCACCCCGACTTGCCCTATTCGTACTACATCGAAACGCTGCAAGCCTTGAAAGAACGACACCCGCAAGTTCATTTAAAATGCTATACAGCGGTTGAAATTTCACACCTCGCCCGGTTAAGCAAGAAGAATATTAAAGAAGTGCTTGAGGATTTAATCCAAGCGGGTTTGGGTTCCCTGCCCGGCGGCGGCGCGGAGATGTTTTCCGAGCGGGTGCGCGACAAAATGTGCCCCGACAAGTTATATGTAGACGAATGGCTGGACGTACACCGCACCGCGCATGCTCTTGGTTTGCGCAGCAACGCCACCATGCTGTACGGTCACGTTGAACAACCCGAAGAAATTATCGACCACTTGGCCCATCTGCGACCATTACAAGATGAGACACAGGGCTTCATGACGTTCATCCCGCTGCATTTTCAACCAAAAAACACGCGCCTGACCGGCGTGTTAGGAACCGGGATGAAAGACTTGCGCGTTCATGCCGTCTCACGCATTTATCTCGACAACTTTCCGCACATCAAATCGTACTGGACCATGCTCGGCGTAAAATCCGCCCAGGTGATGCTGCGCTTCGGCGCCGACGACTTCGACGGTACCGTCATCGACGAAAAAATCGTCCACATGGCCGGGTCGTCATCTCCCAAAATGTTAACCGTCTCTATGATTCGCCAGCTGATCGAAGAAGCCGGACGCGAACCGGTCGAACGGGACACGCTGTTCAATCCCGTCGACCGCAACACGCCCCTGCCTGCGGTTGTGGCATAAAGAAATAATCCTTAATGACGAATATTCCCTCCGAATGGAAAAACATCGACGTCATCTTATTTGATATGGACGGCGTCATCACTAGCGAAGAAGCCTACTGGGACGCAGCGGGCCTCACCATTCGCGAACTGCTAGAAAGCCCCGGTTTTCTCGGCCTCAACCCGACCCAATACACGCCCGTCGTTGATCTGTTTTATCAGCGGCTGAGTAAATCGTCGCGGATGGAATGGCGCAAATACCTGCCCGACAAATTAATCGGCGCCTGCAAATCGCGCGGGATCAATAACAATTGGGACCTCACCTACCTGATTGCAGGTATCTACCTCGCCCCGATTTTTTCGCCGCTGTTCAACTATTTCTCGGTGGCGCACGACGGTTCTAAAGGCGCGTCCACTCAATCCAACGACGCTGACGCCGTCAAAGACATGAATCGGATTGATGAAGCGCTTTTGCAAGAGACTATTTCTCCCATCTGGAACCGGCTGCTTGAATTAAACAGCAAAGGGCAACAATTAGACCTCTTGCGCACTCAAGACATGCACCTGTGGGGCGACTATTTCCGAACGCTGGGCCGAAATATTGTTCCGATTAATAAACCAGAAAAACTCATTGCTGAAGAAATTGGGCTTGAGGCGCGCGGGCTTGAATTGCTCAACGCAATCAACAACCTCGTGATTGGCGACAACAAAAACCGTGCTCCCTGGTTTGACCGTTCCTCGCCCCTGTGGCATGACTGCCGCGCATTGTTTCAAGGCTGGTATCTGGGAGAAGCGCTCTACGAAACCACCTACCAGGAACCGCTTGCCTATCGTCCCAAGCCGGGTTTGATCCATCAAGAAGAGCCGCTGCTTGGTCGCCAGGCGACGCACAAATGCTTGTCGCAATTGAAAGAGGCCGGCTACACGCTGGGCGTTGCAACCGGACGCCCCCGCAACGAAATCCTCACGCCGTTACAACGCTGGGAGATGCTCGATTATTTCGGCGAAGGCCGGATATCAACTCACGACGAAGCCGAGAAAGCCGAAGCCGAACTCAAATCACTTGGCGCACATCACCAACTCAGTAAGCCGCATCCCTACATTTTTCTCCGCGCGCGCTATCCAGAAAAATCACCCTTGCAACTGGTCGAAATGACAGACGCGCCGCCGGAGGAACTCAAACGGACCCTCATTGTCGGCGACGCGCAAGCGGATATCTGGGCCGCACAAAAAATACACGCGCCTTGCGCCGCAGTCATGACTGGCGCCGCAGGCAAAGCCGACCCGCAAGGATTACGCGACTCGAAGCCGGATGCAATTTTTGATAACGTAATTGACCTGACAGAACAACTAATACGTCTTAAGAAATAATTGCCGATTTCATTCCCTCTTGTAACCGAGACGTATTGGACTTATGCTTATAATATAATTAAAGTTAACTAAAATTATTTTAAAAGATAATATTCCATGAAATCATAAACTATGTTATAGTTTATATAGGTAAGTTCCGGCACTCTGCAGAGGTGAAGACATCATGAGAATTTCAGCAAAAGGCGAGTATGCCATATTAGCAATGCTCGATCTCGCCCAGTCGTATGACACAGAAGACGTAAGAACGCTCGAAGAAATTTCTACCGAGCAATCAGTCCCCCACCCATTCCTGGTTCAGATACTATTAGAATTAAAACGGTCTGGCTTAGTCGAAAGCCGACGCGGCGCTGGCGGCGGATATCGCATGGCGCGCCATCCAAGAGACATCTCATTGGGCGAAGTCGTAACTCTGATTGATGGGCCGTTGCTTCCATTTAAATGTAACGATAATGGTCAAGGTAAAGAGAAAGCGGCCTGTGCGCATAAGACAGGCTGTGTTCTTCGTTCAGTCTGGAGCGATGTCCGGGACGCAATTGAAGGCGTAATCGACGGCGTCTCATTTGAAGAACTCGCGCGGCGCCAAGAGAATATGAACTCGCCAATGTATTATATATAAGACCTATTAAGTCTAGACAAATCATAAGATTAATTAAGAATTCGCCCGGTGTTGGAAATTGTACTTCCTCACCGGGTTTTTTGATTGCTTGACGATTTCTATATAGCAGGTAGACTATTCATTCCCCGCCCTATCACTGGGTTTCCAAATCACACTGAAAGGATTTACTGTTTCTAATGAGTGCAAGCGAACGTCCATGCAAATATGAAGGATTTACCCTCTGGTTCACAGGTTTATCAGGAGCCGGAAAAAGCACCATCAGCGATGTGTTGGTCAAAGAATTCGCCAAGCGCGGCATCAAACATGAAGTGCTTGACGGCGACGTGGTGCGAACCAACCTGAGCAAAGGCTTAGGATTTTCAAAAGAAGACCGCGACATCAACATTCGCCGCATCGGCTTTGTCTGTAACCTGCTCAGCCGCAACGGCGTTGTTGCGATTGCCGCCGCGATCTCTCCGTACCGCGCAGTTCGCGATGAGAACCGCGCTTTGATTACCAATTTCGTCGAAGTTTACGTCAATGCGTCCCTGGAAGTCTGCGAAGGACGCGACGTGAAAGGCTTGTACAAGAAAGCCCGCTCTGGAGAGATCAAGGAATTTACTGGCGTCTCTGATCCCTACGAAGAGCCGAAAAATCCCGAAATTGAAGTTCTCACCGATAAACAAACGCCGGAAGAGAGCGCAGAACAAATTCTTCAAAAATTGCGTGAACTCAACTATATCGAGTGGTAAAACGCGCCTTCGCAGTTACGGCTACTCGTCCGTCGCTGCTGAGACCGTTTCTGACGCTGATTTCACTTCGCCCGTGGCGCTCTCAATTTGAGCGCGCGGGCGTTTTCGTTTGCGGGGATCTTTGATTTCCATATCGGAAGTAATTTTGCTGATGTCCAGATAACTGGCTTTCGTGAATGTGAACAGAAAGCGCTTGCCGTCTTTTTCGATGACTCCAATGTTTTGATGAAACGGATCGACTTCTTCAGACACATTACACAAGATAATTGCAGGCCCAGGCGCTTGATAGCCGGGGAACTCAAAATGGACGATGATAACGGCGTCGTCTTCTTCATTGTTAAAAACCACGTCCTTCAACACCATCTGCAGTTGGCGTCCCTGTGAGAGAATTTTGATCTTGTTATCAAAATAATAAAACATCACCTGCTTGGCGGGTTCGAGTTCTTCTTCCGTCAACACCTGGTCCATATTTTTATCGACGGCGAACAGCTCGATTGTGTTGACGTAGGGAAAACGCAACTCATACAGGATTGACTCTTCATCAATGGTGATGGTTGAAAACGAGTAGCTATTCAAATGCGCCGCCGCATAGGGCGCCGCTGCGACGCACAGCAGAAGAAATGTAAGAATGCGCTTCATAGAGTATCCTCGAATTTGGTGCCTCATAAAAAAAGAGGTTCTTCCGGTATTTGGGTACTTTATCACAAATTGAATTGCATTTTTTGACGCTTTTTCGTGAATTCTTGATCTTTCGCTGTATCAGGCATGGGTACAACTCTGCTTGCTTCAGTGCGGGCTTTCAAGCCCTTATGCACAGGCGCTCCCAGAGTTCCACCCATACCTGA